>DKGN01000172.1 GCA_002453275.1 Caryophanales bacterium UBA6769 | reverse complement strand
ATTGAATCTTCGAAGGCTGGCAATGGTTCAATCGCATGGGAGACAGATGTCAACGAATCGGAAGTCGACATAATCATTAGTACAAATCCAGCTATTACTGTAGCTGAAATAACACCTTTATCCGCCTGCACACTGGACCAATACATGACAGCGACAATAACAAGCCCAACTGTTAGCTGGAGCAATCCATCTCGTATATGCTGCCAGCGCTTTACTTTCGTCTCTTCTTCTTGTAAGGAATCACTTTCTCGTTCATAGTGCCGTAAAAACTCATTCGTACGACCACTTGCCTTCCAATCCATAAGTCCAAAAGCGGCATCTGTTAATAATGCGTACAGTTGATTTCGATGGCGTTTAATTTTAATATGTCGTCGCCGCGTAACAATCAAAGAAAGGAACGGAATTAGAAAAACAACAACCCCAAGCATGAGACTCATCATAAGAGCAAATACGATATCAAAGAAGCCAAAGACGACAATCAAAATACTATATAAAAGTAAGGCGAGCACACTCGGAAAGATCGTTCGTAAATATAAGTCTTGTAAATGTTCAATGTCTTCAGATAAAACCCCGAGTAAATTTCCTGATTGAAATCGCGAGCGTAAAAATAAGGCTTGTGGCTCAACGATTCGATATAGTTTCGTTCGCATGTGTTCCAATATGCGTAATACGATGTCGTGACCAACCAATCGCTGTAAATAGAGAAATACAGCTTGCCCAATGCTAAACGCACGGACCGCTACAATCGGCACATAAACAATCATAATATTTACTGGTTGGAGAGAAGATTTAGAAATTAAATAACCTGAAGTAAACAGAAGCATAGCCCCTGAACCAAGCCCTAACAGCCCTAGAATAAGTGTGAACAACACGAGTCCTTTATGCTTCCGAACGTATGGTACAACCCATTCCTTCAATTCGTCTCCCCTCCTGCCAGCATTGTTACGAATTCGCTATACACTCCTTTATTAGCAAGCAATTCTTCATGTGTCCCACTTGCTACGAGACGCCCTTTTTCTAACATGAGAATATGATCGAGTTCATTCATCCAGTGAAGGCGGTGAGTCGCAAGAAAGACAAGCTTATTTTTAAATAGCTTGTTCATCAATTGTTTCATTTCGAACTCAGTCTCAATATCGAGGTGAGCTGTAGGCTCATCAAGCAGGAGAATTGGCTTCTTACTAATGAGTGCCCTCGCCATTGCAATTCTCTGCTCCTGTCCGCCACTGAGCGAGCGACCACCTTCCCCGATCCGTTCGTGAATCCCCGTTGGCAATTGTTCCACAAATGATGCAAGTCCGATGTTCTGAACAATTTTCATCACTTCCTCATCGGACGCAGACGGCTCGTAAAAACGAATATTATCTGCCAACGTTGCTGGGAATATATAAGGTGACTGCGGAATATAAGCGATTTGAGTTGGCCAATCGTCATTTAAAAACAAATTATGTTTCGCTCCGTTCACTTCAATCTGGCCTGACGTTATTTGTAAAAATCCTGCCAACACATCGATCAAGGTTGATTTCCCCGCACCACTTTTTCCAACGATGCCAATCGCACCTGTTCCTTGCCATTTAAAGCTTATCTCACTTAAAATTGGTGTTTCTGCTGATTCATGTGAAGCTGAAATGCGTTGTAAAGCAATCGTACTCGTTTCCTCCCATTTAACTGATGAATGTTGCTCATGCTTTTGTAAGGAAAGGTTATCTTTTTCGTGCAATATCGTTTCAACTTGAACGAGTGCCACTTGTCCATCAAGCGTTGCGTGATAATCTGAGCCGACTTCCCTTATCGGTAAAAAGTACTCTGGTGCTAATAATAAAATTGTTAAAGCAGGCAATAAGATTAACGTTCCATCAATCAATCGAAAGCCTAACCCTACCGCAACAAAAGCAATCGATAAGCTCGTAAAAAAATCAAGAGCAAAAGAAGAAAGAAAAGCTACCCGCAACGTCCGCATCGTCGCTTTTCGATAACGCTCACTGACACGAGCAATCTTTGTATCGTGCTTATCACTTTGACCTAAGTAGGCTAACGTTTCTAATCCCTTTAACGTATCGAGAAAATGATTTGATAATAAACGATACGTATCATATTGTTTATCCGCCATTTTCTGGGCAGCAAGACCAAGCAAAATCATAAAAATAACAACGATAGGAACAGTCACGATCAAAATAACGGCTGACGCAATATCAAGTGTAAACACGTAAATGACGATCGCCATTGGAACGATAACACTGCGAATCATTTTTGGAATTGCAATTTCAAGATATGTTTTAATTTGTTCAATTCCTTCAACCGCTAACGTCACAAGCCGACCCGTTCCACTTCTATGAACAAATCGTTGTCCTAACTGGAAGTACGCTTGAATAAGTTTCGTTTGCAAATCTTTACTAGCACGTCTAGCAAAACGTTCAGCAATAAATTCCTCAAGCTTCACTAAGCTGTGACGAGCGATAAATACAACAAAAAAAAGGGTAATGTCAGGTAAAACTGAAAAAAATGGGACACCACCAAATAACTGAGTCACCGCTCTAGCTAAAAAGATCGCTTGGGCGATAATCGCGATCGCCGCAAACAAAATTGTAAATGTTAAACTTACATACGTCGTTCGACTACCAGGCAATGTTGGCAGACCCTTTTGACGTTCCATTAGTATTCGAGTTCGTCCTTCGGCTTAAGTCGTTTACGAAAGACATAGTAACTCCAAATTTGGTAGCCGAGCACAAATGGAAGCAATGCAATTGAAAAATAACTCATAACCTTTAACGTATACGCACCCGAAGCTGCATTAAAAATTGTTAAATCATTGATTGCACCAAGTGTACTAATCATGACACGAGGAAACATGCCGATAAAAATACTTGCCGTTAATCCAATCATCGTGAAGCTCGTCATAAAGAATGCCCATCCGTCACGTTGCAATCGATTAAACAAATGAGAAGCAAACAATCCTCCCCATGCTAGTAACGGAAGTAAAAGCCATGTGTTCCCGTGATAAGTGAAAATGTCTGTTTTCACAAACCCCACTCCGATAAATAAAAGCACTGCGACTAACGCAATTGGATTTAATTTTTTCGCAAGACTGCGAGCCCGTTCATGCAACTCATCTGTCGTCCGTAGCATAATGAACTGTAAGCCGTGAACGATACACAATAACACAAACATGACACCGCCTAACAGAGCAAATGGATGGAGAAATTGTAGAAATCCACCGACAACTTCTTTATTCGCATCAATCGGGATACCTGTCATAAAATTTGCAAGTGCTACACCCCAGAGGAGAGGTGGTACGATACTTCCAATGAAGATTGACCAGTCCCAAGTTTTTCTCCATTTTTCACTATCAACTTTTCCTCGAAACTCAAAAGCCACACCGCGGACAATTAACGCAAGTAGCATAAAAACAAAAGGAATGTAAAAACCACTAAATAATGTTGCATACCAGTGCGGAAATGCAGCGAACATCGCCCCACCTGCTGTAATCAACCAGACTTCATTCGCATCCCAGAACGGACCGATCGTATTAATGTACACACGACGTTCCCGATCTGTCTTACCAAGAAATTTTGCAACCGTACCAACACCAAAATCAAAACCTTCGAGAACGAAAAAGCCAACAAATAATATAGCGATGAGTAGGAACCAAAACTCATTTAGCGACAGCATGGTATTCCTCCTTATCAAATGGATCGTATTGATCTGGCTCTATTTTCTTCTTTTTCTCATCTTGACGAATAACGCGAACAAATAGGTAAACACATATTCCTGCTAAAATGGCATAAATTGTTGAAAATGCAATGAGTGAAAAGAGAACTTCCCCAGCCGTAACCGACGGTGAAACTGCATCCTCGGTTTGCATGACACCGAACACAACCCAAGGTTGACGCCCCATTTCAGCCATAATCCAGCCTGACGAATTTGCAATGAATGGAAGCGCAATGGCAAATACCATCGTTTTTAAATACCAGCTCTTCTCCATAATCTTTTCCCTTT
This sequence comes from Caryophanales bacterium UBA6769, assembly GCA_002453275.1. Taxonomy (GTDB): domain Bacteria; phylum Bacillota; class Bacilli; order Bacillales; family UBA6769; genus Pueribacillus. Next base: position 3,408 of record DKGN01000172.1, on the reverse strand, counting down.
TAGAGCGAAACCAACCAATGACACCGAGAAGCAACATGGCCATACCACTAACGACCATAACACGGAAATTCCAAAATATAGTTCGAACAGGTGGAATGTAATTCCCTGGACCATACTCTGCTTCATACTCCGCTTGAATTTGATTGATTCCTTCGACTTGCCCACTAAATTTACTGTAAGAGAAAAAGCTCAACATGTAAGGTATTTTCAATTCAAATGAATTTGATTTTTCTTCTGGATTAATATTTGCAACAACGGTGAACGGTGCAGGATCATCACTCGTATTCCAGAGGGCTTCTGCTGCAGCTAGCTTCATAGGTTGAGCTGATACGAGATGCTGTGCTTGTTGGTGACCCGTTACCATAATCGCTAATGCGGAAAGTGTCCCAACTATAATCGAAATTCGAAAGGACCTTTTGAACATATCAACATCTTGTTTTTTAAATAATTTCCACGCACTGACACCAGCAATTAAAAATGCTCCTGTCGCAAAGGCAGATACGAGGACGTGCGGAAATTGTACCCACAAGTGTGGATTCGTAAGAATCGCCCAAAAATCATTCATTTGTGCTCGACCGTCAGCAAGCTCAAAGCCAACCGGTGACTGCATAAAAGAGTTTGCTGTTAAAATCCAAAATGCAGACAAAATAGTCCCTAACGCAACGAGCCAAATGGACAACAAATGTACACGCTTAGATAGTCGATTCCATCCAAATACCCATATTCCAATAAAAGTCGACTCCATAAAAAATGCAAGCAATCCTTCAATAGCGAGTGACGGACCGAAAACATCTCCAACGAACCGCGAATACGTAGACCAGTTCATCCCGAACTGAAACTCTTGCAAAATTCCAGTCACAACTCCAACGACAAAGTTAATAAGAAAAAGGGTTCCCCAAAATTTCGTCATTCTCTTATAAACTTCTTTTCCCTTGAAATAGTACAACGTTTGCATGATCGCAATAATAAAAACTAGACCAATCGACATCGGGACAAAAATATAGTGAAATATTGTTGTTGAAGCAAATTGAATTCTTGCTAGCATAAGCGTATCCATTTTTACTTTCACTCCTTCTCCGAATCTGTGTTCTTTCTCTTACTTTCATTCTACCCTGCTTCAGCCAAATATCTTCTCAAGACATTGACGTTTCATTGGCGAAACGATGGCATATTCGTGGCAAAGTATTGGCGAATTTGTGTCAACCGATAAAACGACAAAAAACCCTAAAATGGAAATGTCTCCTTTTAGACAGAGTCCAATTTAAGGTTTTTTAACTATATTAATATAATATTAAGTTGTATTTTCAACCTCGCACTTGTGCACTTTAAGGATTCATTGTTTGGTTTATCATTATTTCATATATAACTTGTCAATTTATTGGAATGGTTAAGCAATTTTCTCATAACAATGTAGTAAGTGTAATTTTAATTAAGCTTGATTTTTTGCGGTTCTTGTCGAAAAAAATAGTTGCCCAGGAAATGCTTAATCACGGTTTACGCTTTTACTTGATGGAAATTTACTAAAAGTTCAAGCATTTTTCACACTAAACCTTTGTGTCACCACACATCTATTCGTATAATAGAGATAATACTTTATAAGATTAGGAAGAGATAATATGGTTTATTTTATTTATATCATCATTATGATTGCATTTATTGATACATTTGCCCAATTACCGATCATTAGCCCCTTTGCTCAAGGCTTAGGAGCGACACCACTCCTTATCGGTCTGGCGGTCGGCATGTATTCGTTTACGAATATTATCGGGAATCTGTTCGCTGGATTTTGGATTGATAAAGATGGAGCGAAGCGAGTTCTGTATATTGGTCTCGGTGTAACGGGGTTCATTTTATTGACGTATGCCCTCGTTACGACTCCTTTGCAATTAATTATCGTACGATTTTTACATGGATTAAGTGGAGGCTTTCTCGTTCCAGCCGCGTTTACGTATTTAGCAAACCGCTCAAGCGACAATAAAAAAGGAAAGACAATGGCATTATCTGGGGCGGTCGTAGGAATGGCTGCCATTCTCGGTCCAGCGTTTGGTGGAATAATGACAGCGACTGCAGGTATCAAGTGGGTTTTTCTCGTAATTGGTGTCCTTATGATTATTACAGCCATTTTTGCCTTCACCCTGCTTCCTGATACGAACGCGACAATGTCTAGACGAATTGACAATCAAGAAACCGGAAAATCAGTGATTGATTTACTAAAGGAGCTACCGCTTTTTTATGCATATTTAGGTTCCTTTGCGCTCATGTTTTCACAAGGTGTTTTAGCATATATGTTGCCACTAAAAGTAGAATTACTTAATTTCGGCACTCAAGTAAGCGGAATGCTCTTAAGTACTTTTGCTTTTACGGCAATTTTAATTTTTGTTCTACCAACGAATAAAGTATATGACCGTTTTTCACATGAAAATACAATGAATGCTGGTCTAGTTATTTTAGGAATTTCGTTATTATTTTTAAGCTTTTCAGCTACACAAGGGTTATTATATGGCGTCATGATCGTGTATGGAATCGGATTCGCTTTAATTTTCCCTTCTATTAACGCTTTGATTGTTCAACATACGAATGTCCTTGATCGCGGTAAAGCATTTGGTATTTTTTACGCCTTTTTCTCTTTAGGTGTTGTTGTTGGCTCAACTGTTATCGGAGCATTAGCCGTTTCAGCAGATGGCGCTTTTCTCATCGGATCCGCTGTAGTGCTTGTCAGCAGTATCGCCCTCTATATCATCATCTGGCAACAAAAAAAAGCAAGTGTTTCCATCTATTAATAGAAAAAGGCGAAGGTGCCCATCAGGACCTTCGCCTTTTTTTTATATCCCCATACCCTCTAAAGAACGTAGATTATTCTCACTAAGGAGCTAACAATTTCTCAAGGTGTTTAATCGTTGGGGTTAAATTAGCAAAAAAATAAGCTTCTCTTAATCTCCTAGAAGTATGACTATGCTTCAAGTAACCTGCTCCCCCTTGATGGATCATCGCAGCTTGAACCGCCTGCAATGTAAGATAAGTTGTATCTAACTTTAATTTTGTTATTTCAGTCCAGTTTGTATCTTTCAAAACTATTCTTTTTAATTCGTCCTGGAAAAGTAATAAGTTTTCCTTCAATTGATCGGCTTGGATTGGTAAATATTGATTGCATTTATTCTGCCGATTGTGGACTTTTTCAATGCAGCTAATCGATGCATCTATAACGCCAAACCCGAGCGGAATTTGATAAGCGACAAACGTTGAGCGTATCGATGGAATAAAGGTATCAGCATTTTCTGAAATGATTCGATCCTCTGGGACAAACACGTTTTGTAACCGACACGTGTATGTTGCACTCCCATTCAAGCCGAGATAATCTACTTTCTCCCGACTGACAAGCCCATCAACAGTAAATGGTACGAGCCCCAT
>DKGN01000165.1 GCA_002453275.1 Caryophanales bacterium UBA6769 | reverse complement strand
TGAACACGTCACTATTTACTCCATAATTAAATTTAAGACGGTCAAAAATCGTTCCGATTGTCTCATTAGAAATCGTTGTACCGAGAACAGCATTAATATGTTGTGAAGAGACTTCAATTTGTTTTAATGAAACGTCTCTTTTCCCTGCTTCAGCAACGCCGTCTAATACAGATCCACCTGTGAAGTCCTCAATTAACGCAAGTGCCCGCATTCCTGCTTCATGGACTCGATTTCGAGCAACTCCTTTTTCGAAGCGGGTGCTTGCTTCACTTCGCAGACCGAGTTTTTTCGAAGCTGTGCGGACAATCTGACCATCGAAGTAAGCTGCTTCCAGGAGAATTGTCGTCGTATCATCTTGGACTTCCGATGAAGCACCACCCATTACACCTGCAACTGCAATCGGTTCTTTACCATTTGTGATCGCAAGCATTCCTTCTGTTAATTGACGAGTTTCCTGATCTAACGTCGTAATCGTCTCGTCTTTGTCTGCACGACGAACGAGAATTTTATTTGAGCCTAATCGATCGTAATCAAATGCGTGTAATGGCTGACCGTATTCAAGCAGTATGTAATTTGTTATGTCAACAACGTTGTTAATCGGTCGAATTCCAGCTGCTGTGAGCCGGTTTGCAAGCCATAATGGTGACGGGCCAATCTTGACATCCTTGACGATAAATGCAGCGTAATAAGGACAATCATCTTCAGATTCGATAGCTACCTCCACATAATCCTCAGCCTTTTCTGCAACTGGTGAAACAGCAATAGAAGGCTTCTTGATATCTTGTTCTAAAATAGCTGCAACATCGTAAGCAACTCCAAGCATACTTAATGCATCTGATCGGTTTGGAGTTAAATCAAATTCAAAAATAGTATCATTTAATCCTAATTCTTCTAAAGCATCAATGCCAATATTTATAGTCTCTGATTCTGGAAAAACAAAAATACCTTCTGCATATTCCTTTTGCACGAGTTTGCTTTCAATCCCTAGCTCTTGTAGCGAGCAAATCATGCCGTTTGACACTTCACCCCGAAGCTTTGCCTTTTTAATTTTCATTCCACTTGGCAATCGTGCACCTGGTTTAGCAACAACAACTTTTTGCCCTTCAGCTACGTTAGGTGCACCACAAATGATTTGTGACGGTTCTCCTTCACCTAAATCAACTTGGCAAATGCTGAGCTTGTCTGCATTCGGGTGTTGTGCCAATTCGACAACTTTCCCAACAACTATATTTGACATTCCCTTATTTCGAACGTCAATAGCATCAACTTCAATCCCGCTCCGCGTGATTTTTTCTGCTAATTGCTCTGGTCTAATCTTATCAAGGTTAACGTAATCTTGTAGCCAATTAAAACTTACTAGCATAGTCGTTCTCTCCTTATTTATACTTGCTGAAATTGCTTTAAAAATCGGATATCGTTTTGATAAAAATGACGGATATCTTCAATTCCATACTTTAACATCGCAATTCGATCGGGTCCCATTCCGAATGCAAAGCCCGTATATTTTTTCGGATCAAATCCTGACATCTCAAGAACATTTGGATGAACCATTCCTGCTCCAAGAATTTCAATCCAGCCCGTAGCTTTACAGACATTACAACCATTTCCTTCACATTTAAAGCACGAAATATCCATTTCAACGGACGGCTCGGTAAATGGAAAGAAACTTGGACGCAAACGAATTTCACGCTCATCACCAAACATTTTTTTGGCAAATAGTGTTAATGTTCCTTTTAAATCGCTCATCCGTACATGCTCATCAACGACGAGACCTTCAATTTGTGTGAATTGGTGGGAATGTGTTGCATCGTCATGATCACGACGATAAACTTTACCTGGGCAAATGATCTTCACAGGTCCGACCCCATGATGTTTTTCCATCGTTCTTGCTTGGATGGGCGACGTTTGGGTTCGTAACAAGATGTCATCTGTAATGTAAAATGAATCTTGCATATCTCGAGCGGGGTGATTTTTCGGTAAATTCAATGCCTCGAAATTATAATAATCCGTCTCAACCTCTGGACCTTCAGCAATTTGGTACCCCATGCCAATGAACAAATCTTCAATTTCTTCAATGACAGCAGTTAATGGATGATGATTACCTGTTCGGACTGGTCGCCCCGGCAATGTAACGTCAATCGTTTCCTCTTCAAGTTGTTTTTGAATCGCAAGCTCTTTCAATTCTACTTGCTTTTTTTCAACGTTTTCAGCGATTTCATTGCGAATTTCGTTCGCGTATTGCCCAACGATTGGACGTTCTTCAGCAGGTAGTTTCCCCATGCCTCTTAGCACTTCTGTAATCGGACCTTTTTTACCTAAGTAGGCGACTCTCACATCTTGAAGGTCTTTCATTGTTGATGATTGTTTAATTTTTTCAATTGCTTCTTCTTTTAACTCTAGCAAACGTTCCTTCACGTTCTCATACCACCTTTTTAATAAAATAAAAAAGACCCTCGCCCCTTAAAGGGACGAAGATCATTCGCGTTACCACCCTAGTTAACATGCTCAGCATGTTCACTCAATTAAGTTAACGGTTTGACCCGATTCGCCTTTTAAATGAGCGATGACTCAGGAGTGAATTCGATTGCATCGTCCAGAGAAACACTTTCAGTCATTGGTGCTTCTTCCCTTGCTGGCGAGTGGCAATTTACTACGTTCCATCATTGTCTTTATTGTATTAACTTCATGCTTCATCATATCGCAAGCTTACGATTGCAGTCCGTACATCAAAATACCTGCTGCAACGGCTACATTCAATGATTCTACCTTCCCGTATATAGGAATATACACGTTCTGATCGCAAAGAGCAAGTAGGCTCTCACTTACACCTGCTCCTTCATTGCCGACAATTAAACCGAACGCTTCTTCTTTTTCTAATGAGCGATAATCTATCGCTTCTTCAAGTGCACTTCCAAACACCTTCACATGTTGACTTTGTAATTCGTGAACAATGCCTTCTAATCCAATTTGATAAATAGGAAGATGAAAAAGGGAGCCTTGGGTAGCTCGTATCGTTTTGCTATTATATAAATCCGCACAGCCTTTCCCGAGAATAACTGCGTCAAAGCCCGCACTAGCTGCTGTCCGAATCATTGTTCCGACATTTCCCGGATCTTGCACGTGGTCGATAAGTAAATACTTTCCACGACGAATGGTCACTGTAGCTTGTTCATGCATATGACAAACTGCTAATATTCCCTGAGGCGTATCCGTCTCACTAATTTCTTGAAATACGTTGCTCGTTACTTGAATGATCGGGATTTCTTTCGTGTCAAATGGAATATGCTTGCGTCGTTCATCAATAATTAGTGCTTCAATTACTTGTTTTTCCTTTAATGCTTCCTCTATAAGGTGGTCTCCTTCAATTAAAAAAGCTTGCGCCAATTGCCGACCTTTTTTCGTATGTAATTTCTTCCAGCCTTTTACTCGTTCATTTCTTATCGAT
>DKGN01000127.1:22599-26617 GCA_002453275.1 Caryophanales bacterium UBA6769 | reverse complement strand
AGAGAAGTTTGCACTCGCTGAATCGACCGTTCACTTACTCCATCGATGACCTCTTCGTTCGCCAACACAGTACCGAGTGCAGGACACCAATTAACTGGTACTTCGTCAACATAGGCTAGACCTTTTTTATACAGCTGCAAAAAGATCCATTGTGTCCACTTGTAATAGTCTGGATCCGTCGTATTAATTTCACGATCCCAGTCGTATGAAAAACCGAGCGCTTTAATTTGTTTACGAAAGGTGTCAATATTTTCATTCGTAAACTCACGCGGGTTGTTCCCTGTATCGATCGCATATTGTTCTGCAGGCAAGCCGAACGCATCCCAACCCATAGGATGAAGGACATTCCAACCTTGCATTCTTTTCATACGTGATAATATATCTGTCGCTGTATACCCTTCTGGGTGACCAACATGAAGACCTGATCCAGACGGATAAGGAAACATATCAAGCGCATAATATTTAGGCTTATCACAATCATCATCTGTTTTAAATGTTTTATTTTCTTCCCAATAAGCTTGCCATTTTGCTTCAACTACTCGATGATCGTAGCTCATGTTTTTACCTCCTTCAATTTCGTGCACGTCATGTATGTATGAAGACTAGAGAAAAGTTTGATTAAAGAAAGTCGCTGGTAATTACGAGAATAAACGTAATTCATACGATGGTGTGAAAATCACATTCCTAATAATATGTGTTTAAAAAGAGCCTGAATTAGACACATTTGAACAATCTTCTATAGTATAACAAAAAACTCTCGTCCCTAGCATCTTTCAAGAGGGACGAGAGTCTTGAATCCATCATTTTCCTTTGCTTAGCCATAAAATTACATTCCGCTCGAACCTTAACCATGTAGATACTACAGGCTATAGAGATTCATGAATAGATTGCTTATTCACTCTTACGAAAGTTGATTGTCTGTTTCAATACGCGCTATAGAGCAATCATTGAAATTAAGTGTTTCGCTTCACTATTTTTGTAAGAATATGAATAAAAAAATTCAATTCATCTCTAATAACATTTGGTGTTTCCTTTATGCTTTAGCTCGACGAGGACGTCTTCTTTCTGGCATGTCGCTCATTTCATTAACAGATACGACGTCTTCAACCTTCTTCTCTGGAGCATCCCAGTATTGTTCATTCCCAGGTAAGTCATCAAACCAAGCGGCATCCTTAGGACAGTCTAACACCATAAATTCTCCATAGTTTCCGTCTCGAGCCTGATGGAATTTTAAGTATGCTTTTCCATCTTTAATCGCCAAGATTTCTACTTTTCCAGCCGTATGGCTCATGGAGAGACGAACACGTTTTCCAAGGCCAGACGTTATTGCTTTTCCTTCCTCAACGAGATTGTACGCTTCTTCCAACGTTAATACGAAATCCTCGTTTCCACGAACTGGACGGTTGATGAAGAAGTAGTAAGGAGTGACACCTGCCCATGAAAGCTTATCGAGTAGCTCACCAAGCACTTCCCCATCATCGTTAATCCCTTTTAATACAGGGGTTTGGTTAACGACAATCGCACCTGCATCATGAAGAGCTTGGAAGCCTTTACGAGCTTCATCCGTAATTTCACGTGGATGGTTAACGTGAGCCATAATGTAAACCCGCTTCTCAGGTGTTGAATATTTTCGAATGACATCAAGCAGCTCTTGGTCACCATAAATTCTCATCGGGTTAAAGACCGGAAGCTTCGATCCGATTCGGATTATTTTAACGTGATCGATCTCACGCAATCTTCCTAAAATCATATCTAATCTTTTTGCTGATAAAATAAGTGGATCTCCACCTGTTAATAAGACATTGTTAATCTCTGGATGTTCAGCAATATATTGTAGACCTGGTTCAACATCAGACATCGCTTCTTTTACATCATTCCGGAATAAACGCTTTCGGAAACAGTAACGGCAGTATGCGCCGCAAACTTCCGAACAAATTAATAATGCTGTCGTCGTATACTTATGCTGACAGCCAGGGACTACGTAGTTTGTATCCTCATCGGAAGCGTCCCATCTTCCGTAATCCGATAATTCATTTTCGTTAGGAATAACAAGCTTCTTGATCGGATCCTCTGGATCCTCCCAATCGATTAAATTTAAATAATACTCGTTTACCCTAAAAACAAATTTGTCCGTAATCGCTTTGAGCTTTTCACGTTCTTCCTCAGGAATTTGTGTAATTCTGTCTATGTCCGTAATATACCTTGGTTGTTGTACTTTAATTTGTATCCCCACCCTTTGAAAAAATTTTGTATCCTTATCCTACCATAAACTTGGACAATTCACTAGTTTCACAGTAGTAAACTACCTGTTTTCATAGCTTAATACGGATGAAAATTTGAAGTAAAACAAACACTCGTGTTAAAATTCAAAGCATATGTTAACGCAAAAAAAGGAAGGACTATATAATGAACAAAATGATTCCAAGCCACTTTGGAGATAAACGATTTTATTCTTTGAATCGCTATTTACGTGACGAATTTCATACGAAAGTTTTTAAAGTACCACTTGACGGTGGTTTTGACTGTCCAAATAGAGATGGAAAGGTTGCTCATGGGGGCTGCACATTTTGCAGTGTCAGTGGCTCAGGTGACTTTGCGGGAGATCGAGGCGATGATCTTGAGACACAATTCCATACGATAAAAGAGCGCATGCACGAGAAATGGCCAGAAGGAAAGTATTTAGGTTACTTTCAAGCATACACAAACACGTATGCTCCTGTGGAAGAACTCCGCGAAAAGTATGAAGTTATTTTAAAACAAGACGGTGTCGTTGGGCTTTCGATTGCGACTAGACCTGATTGCTTGCCAGATGATGTTGTTGAATACCTTGCGGAGCTGAACGAACGTACATTTCTAATCGTAGAGCTTGGATTGCAAACTGTTCACGAGGAGACGGCTGAGCTTGTCAATCGGGCACACGATTTTAATTGTTATGTAGAAGGCGTGAATAAACTCCGTAAACATAACATTCACGTCGTCTCCCATATCATTAATGGCTTACCACAAGAAACACCTAGCATGATGTTAGAAACAGCTCAAGCCGTTGCAGACTTAGACGTTCAAGGGATCAAAATACACTTACTTCACTTGTTACACAAAACAGCTATGGTGAAGCAGTACGAAAAAGGATTGCTTGAATTTCTCGAATTCGATACGTACATTAACCTCGTTGTCGATCAACTAGAAATTTTGCCTCCTGACATGGTCATTCATCGCTTAACTGGGGATGGGCCAATTGAATTGTTAATCGGACCGATGTGGAGTACGAGAAAATGGGACGTGCTTAATGGAATTGAAGCTGAATTAAAAAGGCGTAACAGCTGGCAAGGTAAATATTACAAGAAACAGGTTCAAGTCACATGACGCTTAAACGCATTTTACCTTTCTCAAAATCCTTGCTTTCATCGGTTTTAAATGAAGGTGACATTGCCATTGATGCAACGATTGGCAACGGACATGATACCGTCTTCTTAGCAAAGCTAATCGGCTCAACGGGACACGTGTACGGCTTTGACATCCAGGCCGATGCGATAAAACAAACGAAAGCAAATATATTAAAGCATGATGTCCAAGACCGAGTAACGATTTTTCAAAAAAGCCATGCAGATTGTCATGAAGCGATACCTGCGAGCTTACACGGAAAAATAAATGCAGCAGTTTTTAACCTCGGGTATTTGCCTGGTGGTGATAAATCAATCGTCACAACGTCCGACTCAACAATCGTAGCAATCGAAAAGATTTTCGATATGTTGCAATCTGGTGGACTCATTGTCCTTGTCATTTATCACGGACATGACGAAGGTAAAAGGGAACGGGATGCCTTGCTTGCCTTTGCGGAAAGTATCGACCAAGCAACTGCGAACGTTCTTCGCTATCAATTTATTAATCAAAAAAACAATCCACCGTTTATCATTGCAATGGAAAAACGATAGTCGAAATTCGTCTTTGAACGTTACTGTGCGGTAAGTGCTCTGTTGATTTCCGTTCCGGGCAGTCGCTTTCCGCGGGCAACGCTTCA
>DKGN01000127.1:0-22457 GCA_002453275.1 Caryophanales bacterium UBA6769 | reverse complement strand
TTCCGCGGGCAACGCTTCAACTCCGAAGCTGAGGCCGTGTCCATGGAAAGCGAAGTATTCTGCTGGAGTGGTTTTACTGCTCTAATTACCGTGCAGTTTCTCTAAATTAGACAGAAACAATCGTTTGGAAAATAACCTTATGAGCTGAAACGACGATAAAGCCATCCGTTAACGTAAAAGAAGTTCGTCCACCGGCCGCCTTGCTTACGGATGAACTTTGACAGCTTGTGAACATTCTTCTGCTTGTGAACTTTTTTATCAGCCAAATAAATTCCAAGCATGCCATCATTAATCATTTGATGAAACTTTGCATCTGGCAATTGCTTTACACTATTTTTTGCTTGCTTAATAAAATGGGTAAAGCGTGTCTTTAAATGCTCGTCATCCTTATAATAAAAACAAAAATTTAAATCTCCGCCTTCAATATCCTCTTGCTGGTCGATAAAATAATCAAGTAAAATATGTAGTCCTTGCACCCAAGGAAAATAACTAGCAACGACTTTTCCAAACAAATCGCGTGGGACATTATCTCGTAAAGCATAAGAGACGAGACAAAAAACTCCAAGTGTTGAGCCAGCACAAGCCGAAAATTCATACCAACTCATCGCTGGGAGGTTTTCTGTATGTTGTCCGTGCCACTCAACTAGTCGTTGCTCTCGTTCCGTAACCTCGACATGTTTATGAACTTGCAAGTCACAATAATAATCCGCTAGTTCATGTGTATACGGTTCGATTTCCAGTTGATGAGGAAGCTGGGCTACAATCGTTTGACACGTCTTGATTAAAGAAGCTAAATATCCCCCATCATCTTGCTCGTTACGAAACTGATAATAATTCACCCGTTCCGCCCCTGGTGTCAACGCATGGTGCATTGCTCGATGTAAAGATCGAAAATCATGAGGATCTAGCGAAGTGCTTCGATCACATAAATTGTCTAAGTAATCACTGATCGTTTGATAAGCAACGATAAAACGGATCGCTTCATTTTTTTTATGTAAGGCGAGTAATGCCAAAATCGAGCCACCTTCACAATGAAAAGTTTTCGTTTCAATGCTGGCAAGCGCTTGCTTTCTTAACTCTCGATCCGGTATACGTTTCGCCTTTTCTTTCCAATGATTTAATTCTTCATGTACCTTCGGCAATACATTTCGGTACACCTGAACCATTAACGCTAATGCTGAAGATGGTACATTCAAGGTACAGGCTCCTTTCGACTCCTAACATTATGAATGGATCTGCTGTTGAACGTATTGCAATGTATAGTCAAACACTTCGTTCCGCTCGGGTTCATTAAATACTTCGTGGTACAAATGTGCCCATTCTTTATATTCTTTAGATTGAACGTCTAATCGTTCAAACCATGCTTTTACATCATGCTTATTAACGATTCGGTCATCGCCACCTTGTAAAACAAGAAAAGGAATATTTGGTAGCTCCCTATCTTCTTGAGCGAGTTCCATTGCTTTACGTAACTCGTAATACCAACGTACGGATACTTTCCGGTTGTACAGAGGATCAACAGCATCTCTTGCTTTAATTTGTTCATTTCTCGTACCGATCCCTGCTTCTACATTCGTCTCCAGACGAAGTCTTGGACAAACGATATTTAACAGACTTGTCAGTCTATCTAGTGCCTTAGGTGGTTCTTTTACAAGACCTAAACAAGGTGAAGACAAAACAACCGCACAGATCGGAAGAGTACGCTCTTTTATTGTACGAATGGCGGCTAAGCCACCCATACTGTGACCAAGTAAAACAATCGGTAATTCAAAAGCTTTTGCTTGCTCGACCCAAGATTCAATCGTGTAAATATAATCTTCAAATGAACGAATATAACCTCTTAAGCCTGCTGTTTTTCCTTGCCCTGGCAAATCTCCTAGTACGACATGGTACCCATTTCGATTCCATTGTTTCGTAAGCCAATCATACCGACCATGATGTTCCCCTGCGCCATGAACGATAACAACAGTAGCATGTGCTTTACCTTCTGCTTTTTTCGTATACATTAGGTTCTTCACTCCTTAAGACAAATGAAGTGGTAGTGTAATTTTTTGAACAGATTTGGTAAACTCTACATTGTATTGTTTGTTTAAAAGGTGGACACTGACAATGTAAATTGTTTCGACAAGAGACATGAGGTCCTTAGTCATGTCGATCCGACTCACACTTTGTTAGCCTCCAGAAGAGCTTTTTAAACATCCTTTTATCTACTAATATAGAAAGCAGGGATTTTCACGATGATTTATCCATATCATAACGCAAAACCTCGCATAGATGAAACGGTCTTTATCGCAGATTATAGCACTGTAACTGGAGACGTCATTATTGAGGAAGATTCGAGCATTTGGTTCAATACGACAATCCGCGGTGACGTCGCCCCGACGCGAATCGGAAAGCGAGTCAATATTCAAGATAACTCCGTCTTACATCAAAGCCCGAACAACCCACTAATTATTGAAGACGACGTAACCATTGGACATCAAGTCATCGTACATAGTGCTATTGTACGTAAAAACGCTCTCATCGGTATGGGGACTATTATTCTCGATAAAGCCGAAATTGGTGAAGGTGCATTTATCGGAGCTGGAAGTCTAGTCCCTCCCGGTAAAAAAATCCCGCCGAATATGTTAGCATTTGGCCGTCCAGCAAAAGTTATTCGTGAGCTTAATGACGAAGACTTAAAAGAAATGGAAAGAGTACGAAGAGAATACGTTGAAAAAGGTCAATATTATAAAACGTTACAATCAAATGATACTATCTCTCGAAAGTAGAAAAAAGGACTTTTGAGCTCGTGATCGTACGAGCCTTCAAGTCCTTTTCTTTCATTAATCATCAAATTCTCCATATTTACGGTTAAAATAAAGCAACGGTTCCTTGTCAGAAACTTTTCCGTCAGTCACTTCTCCAAAAAACAAGATGTGATCCCCTACTTCATGTTCTTCGTACACATTACACGTAATCGTTACTACCGTATCTTTTAATACTGGTAAATCATTTAAACGTTCAAACTCGACATCCTGCTTGCTCTTTGTTTGCCCAGCAAAAATCATCGAGTACTCTTTTTGATCCTCGTTTAAAATATTCACAGCATATTTTTTCGATTGCTGAAGTGTTTTTAACATTTCAGTTCGTTTATCAATTGAGACTACAACGAGTTTTGGATCAAGTGATACAGACATAAACGCGTTAACCGTCATCCCATGTGTGTTCCCGTCTAATTCTGTCGTTACGACAGTTATGCCTGTAGCAAATTTACTCATCGCATCACGAAACACTTTATCATCCACTGCATATTCCCTCCTACATTATCCACAATCCGTTTCACTTACATTATGACTTTTTTTGATTGCAAAGACAAATGTTTACGTTCGAAAAGCAATAATATAATATGTATCCTCTTTCTAATCATTCCAAACGGACTTTTCTTTATGCACTTTTTTCCAAACCTTGTATCTCACACGAGTGTAGACTTTGTCTGAAATATATCGAAAGATGAAGAAAGTTATTTTTAAGTAATTGTCATGATATGACAACCTTTTTAAATACGTGGACTTATAATCATAGTAAATATGAGTCAGTGCTGGCGACAATTCTTGTGCTCTAGTATGTTTTTCCTACATAATCTTGTGTTGGGGGTTCATTACATTGACGCCAAGCGCCGATTGACTCACGTCTTATTAAATTGGAATTTGTTAAGGGGGAGCGCATGGCCAGCGAAATGAAAAAAAGCTATGATCGAGAATGGGTATTATTAATGATTAAAGCAAAAAAAATGAATGTTACTCCAAAGGAAATTCGTAAGTTTATTCACGACATCACAATCAATCGCTCACAAAAAAAGTGTGACACGTAATTTACTTGCGATGTCACTTTTTCTTTTTATTACGAATTAAAAGAAGAATAGCATAATCGAGTCATTAGTTGACGTTTGAATTTACAGAATGTACCCAAGATTGTATAATAGAAAGGTAGTGCATAAGAATAGCAACTTAGCCCATGATGCTTTCATGTTTGAAAAAAGGATTATACAAGGGGGATGTCAAGTGATTGGCGAAAACGTAAAGAAATTTCGCATAAATAAAGGACTTTCCTTATCAGAGCTTGCTGATCGCGCCGGAGTTGCGAAATCCTATCTAAGCTCAATCGAACGAAATATCCAATCAAACCCCTCTATTCAATTTTTAGAGAAAATTGCATCTGTTTTGGATATAACTGTTGAATCGCTCTTACATGATACGAATGACGAAGATATGAACGAAATTCTTGATGCCGAGTGGATGGATCTTATTCAGGAAGCCATGAAATCTGGTGTAAGCAAAGAACAATTCCGTGAATTTTTAGAGTTCAATAGATGGAAAATAAGGCAAGAGAAAAATAGCGACATATAAAATATATGACGCTTACTCAGCTATCTTTCCAAATAAAAATACCACAGTCTATACATGACCGTGGCCAGTCAATATTTCGATTTTAATCGATATCAATAATGTTACGACTTTTTTGCCTTAAATTATAATGTGGAATCGTAACCATGACAACGCCATTTTCATATTTCGCTTTTATATTTTTCGGTGAAGACACTAACCCTAATGGGATGAAGCGCTCTCTCTGAGAAAATGTTCGTTCTTTTCGATAATACTTTTCCGCTTGATTCGTTTCTTCAACATGTGATTTGTTTTCTACTGATATTTTTAACCCCTCTGCTAACCATTCTAATTGGATTTGCTCTTTGTTGACCCCTGCTACATCCGCCTCAATGACTAAATTATCATTAGTCTCATACATATCCACTTTAATTTGCCTATCAAAAAAGCTAAAAGGTTCTTCAAACCATTGATCAAAAACAGAAAATAAATCAGTAAAAGCCTTTCTATTAAATGATGGTAGGGGCCTATCTTCATCGGAACTCATCTGCATTTCCCCCCTTGCAATTGATAGCATGATCATAATTAGCTTATGCGGTGGAAAGAAAGCATGTTCAAAAAACAGGCTTCTACAACAGCGGTTTTTTAACCTTATCTTTTAATCCATTCGATCCATGAAAGGGGTAAAAGGTTTTGCTTATGATACAGCCTCGTTCCTATTGCAAATAGCAACAGACCCGTCAATAAGAAAATAATCGGGTGAATAATGCTTGTATTTGGCAATCTTGAACCAGACGATGGAATCCCAGACCCGCCTGGAGTAAAGTCGGCTGAAATAATGATTTGAAATTGTGTTACAAGTCCTTGAAACTCATTACCTGACTTATAAGGAAATTCTACCATAAATATGAATTGTTCAATATTTGAAAGAGTAAGCTCTCTCTCATCAAATCCGGTAAAATTGCTCAATGCACCATCATAGAGAATATGTTCTCCATCTGTTACTTGAAGCAGCAATTGGTTGTATAACTCCTTTGAACCGTCCATAAACTCCGCTTTCGTTTTATAATAAACATCTACATTCCCGCCATTTTCAATCGAAAACGTTCTTTGCATGACATCCCCTGGCTTGAGATTGTGTATATCAAATAAAACTTTCGTTGGTTTTGTGACAAGATCAACGATAACTGTATCCTTATTCTCATCTGCACCTGTCGACCCAATCGGAATAAAAACGATCAACATTAACATAGCAAGACTATAAAAGGTGACGATTTTCCATTTCATCCCGAATCACCTCAGATTAGAGAAAGAGAAAGGCGGGAAATGCCCGCCTTTACTTATATTAGTTAGAATTCGCTCTTTCATTGATGTGAAGGTAACCATTTTCGTTTGTTTGGTCAGTATTTAAACCATCCCACTGTGTTGCTTCAAGTATAAATTTGAAATCAACGGAATCACCTTGGTATACATTTTGCTTGTATTCACCTTTGGCTGGACCTCTTTTCACTTTTTCTTGGTCATCTTTCATAGTAATTTTAATGTAAACAATTTCGTCATCCAATGGATCTAGAGGGATTCCCGTCCATTGTCCATCCACATTTTCAGGTGTAAGATTTATATTTTTCATTTTAGTTAAATCCCACAATGTTTTGTTATCTTCGGGTTTAATAATTTCAAAGTTTGCTCTAGGTTGAGCATTTTGGTTTTCAACTCCTGTTAATAAGATCTCAACCTGGAATTGTTTAAGAAATTGTTTCATATTATTATCTGGCATTCCATGCCCATGAACAAATTCGTTATACTCTGCATTCTGAAAGTTAAAAGCATGAGTGTTCATAAGGACTTCTTTGATTGCTAATGAGCCACGGTTCTCTAATTTGAAGGAGCGCTCCATCGTATCTCCTGGCTTCAAATTTTGTAGGTGAAATTCTGTCTCTCCACCATCGACATCAACAACCTCCAAATTCAACGTTCCTGCTGCAAAAGTGTGGCTTAACCTCTCCACATCGTTAAATGCTGCCCACGTACCTCCCCCTACTAATGCTAAACCAAGTGCTGCTGATGCTACCCCAAGACTTAATTTCTTTTTTGCTGACATACAAAAATCCTCCCTTAATCATTTTACCCAGTTTGGGTATGTATTTTATTTTGAATCCTTGTGTTTTTACAAGGAAATTCAACAATGTTATGAATCTTCAGTTTTTTCTAGTTGTTTTCTAGCATTCATATCCAATACTTTCAATGCACTCCAAATTTGAAACCCTGCGTAAATTAAAAGCAAGAGACCTGGAACAATTAGCAGAATAGCTGTTCCTTTTTGCGATTTTGCAAATTCAGTAAAGTAACCGACATATGGAATCGTAAAGCCCGAATATGTTGCAACAACATTTTCTGCTAAGACAGGAGTCGAATCTACCTCCTTGTTGTTGTCTCCTTTCGTCACATATTGCAAATGGTCACCGCTTCCTAAAATTTCAACAATCCGGTGTGTGACGAGCTGCCCATCTTGCTGTACAAATGTAATAATGTCGTCCTTTTTAAAGTTTGTTTTATCTTCTGCCGGTGTGACTGCGATAATGGATCCCGTCTTAATTTCTGGTTCCATCGAACCGGACAGAACTGTTTTGATTTGATAGCCAAATAAACTCGGTTCTCCTCCTGATGCTTTCGTAGAAATAACGAGAAATACCATGATGAGTAAAAGCACGAATAAGAGCAATGTGATCATATTACTAATCCATTTCATTGTTGTTTTCATCTGAGTTATCAGCTCCCTTCACTTTATTTTTTTGTTGTATTTCATTGGAAGACTGGCTGCCTTCTTCGGTTGTTTTTCCTTTATTATCTTGTTCTTGTGATCGCTTTGTTTCATCCTTTTGCTTCTTGTTTATTTCATCCTGTTCTTCAGTGATTGGCTCTAATTCAAGATTTTCTATCGGATTAGACTGTTGTTTATGATTAGAAATACACTTCTGTTCAACTTGAATCGAATCACTCCAAAGTTCTCCTTTACCTGGGTGACCTGGACGCTGTGAAGCCCTAAACATATAATTTCCGGGCTTTGTTGGCTTGTAGAAGATTTCATACGTTTCCCCCGAATTTAATGCAGGTACTTGACCACTTTCTACATGTGTTCCACCTTTATCGGGTTTTGGATTTCCCTTTGCAGCCCAAAACACTTCATAAGTAACAGAGCCTTTCATGTCCCGAGAACCCTCTCCATTTTGAACAATGGCTGAAATCGTTCCGTCCTGACAATGGGCAATTTGCCCTTTAAACTTTAAGGAGCTTTTATCCCATTCCCCGTCGTCGTCATCGTCTGAAGTTCCAAATTCATCTGCGGTCTTCAATGATAATGTCAAACTTTCAACGTCATTAAAAGCAGCATTCGTTGGAGTGGTAAACTCAAACAGTCCATATACACCTAAGTAATAAATCAAAAACAACTGGACGATAATGAGCATACCAACCTTTCGCTTCTTAAATTTTCTAAGGCGGCTTTGTCGCATACCTACACCTCGTTGTTCGTTATTATGAACTTTCGTTCTTTTTAACTAACCATACGCATTATATAACGAACAATCTTAATACAAAAGTCTCGAGTTTCGCCATTTTGTTCTGTATAGTGAACAATTCAATGTGTTTTCTTCCATTTCCTTTATTTGTCTGACAATTACGCCTCTTTTGAAAGTGGTTAAAATTGTACTCACTCCATTGTTCCCATTTCAAAGGTACAAAAAAACCCTAATGAAGCGTTAGCCTCATTAGGGTTTAAGTAATTTTACTTTTATTTTTGTAATTGTTGTTCAAATATTTCCGCTTTATCTGTTCTCTCCCACGGCAAATCAATGTCTGTTCGTCCAAAATGACCATATGCAGCTGTTTGTCTATAAATAGGCTGCTGTAAATCAAGCATTTTTATAATCCCTGCGGGACGAAGGTCAAAATTGTCTCGAACAAGTTGAACAAGCTGTTCTTCCTTAACCTTTCCGGTGCCAAATGTATCAATCGAGATGGAGACTGGACTCGCGACTCCAATTGCGTATGCGAGTTGTACCTCACATTTATCGGCTAAACCTGAAGCAACAATGTTTTTTGCGACATAACGTGCGGCATAAGCAGCACTACGGTCAACCTTCGTCGCATCTTTACCGGAAAAAGCACCACCACCATGACGAGCATAGCCACCGTACGTATCCACAATAATTTTTCGACCGGTTAAGCCTGAGTCCCCTTGTGGACCCCCGATGACGAAACGACCTGTCGGATTAATAAAAAACTTCGTCTCTTCATCAATAAAATGAGCTGGGACAACCTCATTAATAACATGCTCCCGGATATCTCGTTTAATTTGATCCAACGTCGCATCTTCGTGATGTTGAGTCGATACGACAATTGTGTCAACCCTTGCCGGCTGATTGTCTGAATCATATTCAATTGTTACTTGGGTCTTCCCATCTGGTCGTAAGTAATCAATGATTCCTTGTTTTCGCACTTCACTTAAGCGTCGTGCTAGACGGTGAGCAAGCGAAATCGGAAGAGGCATAAGCTCTGATGTTTCATTGCAGGCATAACCGAACATCATCCCTTGGTCACCAGCGCCGATCGCTTCGATTTCTTGATCGGTCATAGTCCCTTCTCTTGCTTCTAGCGCAGTATTGACCCCGTGAGCAATATCTGCAGATTGTTCATCGATGGAAGTTAAAACGGCACACGTTTGTGCATCAAATCCGTATTTCGCTCGTGTATAGCCGATTTCTTCCAATGTTTCACGAACGACTTTTGGTATATCGACATATGTGGATGTTGTAATTTCCCCCGTTATGAGTACAAGTCCTGTATTTACGACCGCCTCACAAGCAACTCTAGCGTCTTTATCCGTTTTCAAAATTTCATCAAGAATGGCATCAGATATTTGGTCACAAATTTTATCGGGATGTCCCTCCGTAACAGACTCTGATGTAAATAAACGGCGTTTTCCAACCATTGTTTCACTGTACCCCCAGTTGTTATGTATTCGAAGATTAAGATATAATATCTTCGATTAGGATAAAATAAAAAAGACCTTTCCCATCGGCGTGAGGAAAAGGTCAATCACTTATTCTGCCTTTAACCTCTTATCTGTCAGGTTAGCACCTTGCCACATAATTATACGTGTAGGTTGCTGGGCTTCACAGGGCCTGTCCCTCCGCCATCTCTGGATAAGAGTATCCGTTCATTTATATTAGCGTAGCACGTTATGATTGTCAAATCAGCATTATATTACATCATTTAATAAAATAAGCTCATCTATTGTCCAATGAACTATACTATTAAGAAAAGTGACTAAGTGTTTGGCCTTTATTCACGAATTGTTCAATTTTTATTGAAAAACTGCACGAAACTGAAATATTTAGTATAGACTATTCTAATTAATATGTTATACTAATTCACAAATCAACTTGAATGGGCAGCCAAAAGCCGCCTTCATTTTTAAATAAGACTAATAAAAAAGGAAGGTTTTGAAAAATGAACACCACTCACGTTACTTCAACGCTTCTCGATGAAATCATAAAAAACGAAAAAACTTTAAAAGATTTATCCACACCTCAACTCGTTGAAAAAGCACTTGAAAGAGGTGAAGGAGTACTTACATCAACTGGAGCGCTTCAAGTAACTACAGGAAAGTATACCGGACGTTCTCCTAAAGATAAATTTATCGTCCAAGACTCTTCTGTCATGTCTAAAGTGGACTGGGGTAGCGTGAACCAGCCGATTAGCCCGGAAGTATTCGAAAAACTTTATGAAAAAGTTTTAAATCACTTACAAACAAAAGATGAATTGTTTTTATTCCACGGGTATGCTGGTGCAGATAAAGCGTATCAAATGCCAATTGCGGTTTTAAATGAAAATGCTTGGCACAATTTATTTTCAAGACAATTATTTATTCGTCCGAAGCAAGAAGAGCTTGCGGATCATCAAGCAGAATTTACTGTTATTTCAGCTCCGAGCTTTAAAGCAAATCCTGAAATAGATGGAACGAAATCTGAAACATTCATTATGATTTCTTTTGAAAAGCGGATTGTCCTTATCGGTGGTACTGAATACGCTGGTGAAATTAAAAAGTCCATTTTTTCAATTATGAACTACCTTCTGCCTGAACAAGACATTCTATCAATGCACTGTTCTGCAAACGTTGGTGTCGAAGGCGACGTAGCATTATTTTTTGGTCTTTCAGGAACAGGGAAAACAACATTATCAGCCGATCCAAATCGTCAACTCATCGGTGATGATGAACACGGTTGGTCAAACAATGGTGTCTTCAATATCGAAGGTGGTTGCTACGCAAAAACAGTCAACTTATCTGAAGAGAAAGAACCACAGATTTTCAATGCGATTCAATTTGGTACTGTATTGGAAAATGTAATCGTTGATAACGAATCGAGACGGGCTGATTATGACGATATTTCATTAACTGAAAATACGCGTGCCGCTTACTCAATTGACAAAATTCCAAACATCGTGGAGCCAAGTATTGCAGGTCATCCAAGTACGATTATTTTCTTAACGGCTGACGCATCTGGTGTTTTACCTCCGATTAGTAAGCTCACAAAAGAACAAGCGATGTATCATTTCTTATCAGGATATACGAGTAAGCTTGCTGGAACAGAAAGAGGCATTACAGAACCAGAAGCGACATTCTCAACTTGTTTCGGTTCACCATTCTTACCACTCCCTGCTTACCGTTATGCGGAAATGCTCGGCCAAAAAATTGACCAACATGAAGCAAATGTATTTCTTGTAAATACAGGCTGGAGTGGCGGTGGTTATGGCACAGGCGAACGTATGGAGCTTGCCTACACAAGATCAATGGTCCAAGCTGCACTTGAAGGCGAGCTAGACTCTGTTGAAACTACGGTAGATCCATTTTTCGGTCTCCACATTCCGACGCATTGTCCAGGTGTTCCAGATCATGTGCTTCAACCAAAGAAAACATGGTCAGATCCTAAGGCTTATGACGAAAAAGCAACTGAGCTTGCAAATCAATTCAAAGAAAACTTTAAGAAGTTCGATCACATTTCTGAAGAAATTAAAAATGCAGGCCCACTAGTATAACAGATTAAAAAAACTCATTCTTCGTCACTAGAAGAATGAGTTTTTTTAATGTAATTTAAGCTCTGTGTGAGAACTTCGTCTTTCATGATGAAACTATAGTGGTGGTCGGATTTAATATGAGTAGGTAATTCTTTTAACAAAACGGGTCCGTTTGTTTCAAAATAATGTTTTTTCTTTTTTATTTCTTGAATTTGAGCATAATAGACGTTTTTTATAATCGTATCTGCTTTACCTTTTACTTTATACTGACCGATATAGTGAAGCGAACGAACGATTCCACCAGTCTCTTCATCAACTTCTCGTATAGCCGCTTCTCTCGCGGTTTCCCCTACTTCAACCTTGCCACCAGGGAACTCCAAACCTCTTCCAACATGATCCGTTAACAACCAATTCCCTTCGTATCGACAAATAACAAAGACATGCTTCGGCTGTTCAGAAAACGGATGATCGTTAAAGCTAAATTGGACTTTATTTCCATAATAATCTTGAAATATATTCTTACTGACCATGTGTTAAACCTCTCAGAGACAATAGTGTCTTCCATTCTAATGGAGGCCACTCACAAATGTCCAGAAAAACAAAGAATCTTATTCGATTTGTTCGGCATGTTCTTTTTTGTTTAAAATTGTCATAATCCCAGCAAGAATAAGAAAAAAACCTGGGACAAGATAATACAAGGACATCGCAATGATACCACCGACCGCAGAAATAAGCATAAGGAACCCAGCAAGAATCTCACGCTCACGCTTCAGTAAAAAACAGCCGAGCAATGCTAGCAGCGAAAAGAGAATTGCTGAAATTCCCATCGAAGTGCTATATAGTTTCATATCCATCACTACCATGGATATTGAAATAATGAGTAATCCCCCAAGACTTCCAACTAAACCAAGGTAAAACGCTCTTTTGATGTACAATATGTTTCCCCCATTTCAAGCCTGAGCAGAATCACACAATGTCTCTGGATGAAATCAGCCAATTATTGCACTGGTTTAATCCCCTTCTGACCCTGATGAGGTTGAATCTTCATTTCCATGATTGTTTAACTTGTATGGCTTATCTTTTAAATCGTTATAAGCTTTCACAACTCTTTGACCAATTTTATGAGTAATTGCATTTCCTGCGTTTTTTCTGACGTTTGGCACAGTAACCGAGAAAGCAATCTCTGGATCGTCATACGGTGCATACCCAACAAAGAGTAAATTCTCGATTCCGCTTCCTTTTTTTCCTACTTCTGCGGTTCCTGTTTTTCCTGCGACATTTAACCCTCGGTAATGGCCTCTTGCCGTTCCTGAAGGGCCGTTAGTTACACGATAAAACCCTTGTTGAACACGTTTAATCTGCTCAGACGTTGCATTTAGACGATTCATGACTTGCGGCTCAATGCGCTTAATTAATTTGCCAGATTCATCACTATCGGGATTGGATTCACGAATTTCCTTCACGAGATGAAGTTGCATTCTGTCACCACCATTTGCAATCGTTGCAACATATTGCGCAAGCTGTAACGGCGTAAACGTATCATATTGTCCAATTCCATAGTCCATTACAAGACCAATCGCAAGTGTAGAACCTTTATAACCTGTTGCCTCATATGGAAGATCAATTCCTGTTTTTACACCCAAGCCAAATTGATTGTACGCTTCACGATACTTTTGGATTGCATATGTAAAGGCTTCTTCTCCTGACTTATCACCAGTCCAACACCTACAGTTGTAGCCATAGCCTGCAAGTCTCATCCCAACATAAAACATATAAACGTTCGATGATTTTTCTAACGCTGTTAAATCATTTACAGCTCCAAGGTTTCGATATGATCCTTTTTGAAGACCACCAATTTTTAGGCGTGTATCATACACAGTTTCGCCAGGCTGCATTACTCCATTCATAAAGCCCGTAAGGACAGTAGCTCCCTTGACTGCTGAACCCGATTGATACGCTTGTAAATAAGTCCCGGAAACGTCGTCAACCATTTTTCCGCCATTCATCCTTTTTCCAGCTATTGAGAGGACTTCACCTGTTTTTGGCTCTACAACTGTCACATAAGCTCTTGATGCACTTGGAACTCTGCGAATTTCCTCTTCAATGATTTTCTCAACTTGCTTTTGAAAGTCCATATCAATCGTTAGAATGAGTTCATTGCCACTTTTCCCTGGGATGACATCAGGATCATCAATGACGTCGCCAGATTTTTTCGTTACATACTTTTTCTTTTCTTTCACACCACTTAAAACATCCTCATATTGAAGCTCAATTCCACTTGTGCCAACCTCATCATTTAAGTCATAGCCTCTCACCGTATAATACTCTTTCTTTTCCCGTGGAATTTTTCCAGTCTCACCGAGAATCCCTCTAAGTGTGTCACTATATGGATAAACACGGTGACCATCAGGTTGAACATCAATTCCATCGAGCTCGGATAAATGCTCATTAATCATCGCAAACTCTTTCTTCGTTACATCTTCTTTAATGATTTGCTCTGATAATGAATAACCCGTATTCAACTCACGCCAAATTGCAGCGACTTCCATCTCTTCCTCGCTGATCTTTTCTAAATCCTTTTCGTTAATTTTTTCAAGCAATAATTCGTAAAGGCCATCTTCCCCTACTTCTTCTCGTTCCTTATCACTAATTTTTTCATTAATTAGATTGTCTTGACCCCTAGATACGATATAGTAATCCTTTTTATCTCGCTCGGTCACTGCGTCCGCTTCTTTTTCAATAAATGTAGCTAAAAGCTCAGCCATTTCAAGCAGCCGATCGCCAGATATTCCAGGCTGTCTCGTATAGACAAGGTTGAAAATTGGATCATTGTTCACAATTACATTCCCTTTTTTGTCCTTGATGGCTCCTCTAGGTGTGTTAGTTTTCGCCACGACATTTTCAGTCGCCTCTGCGTAACTAACAAACTTATCACCTTCGACAATCTGAATAATACCTAGGCGCAGGACAAGTCCTGAAAACAATGCAAACACGATAAGAAATAATATATTAACCCTTAAAGGGAGTTGATTTCTTTTCTTCTTTTTATTGCGATCTCGATTCAAAACGACCACCCTTTTCTTGCAATCCATTACTTCTCTTATTTTAGCATAAGACGCTTCTCATACCTATAAAAATCTATCCACTGCCACTTGAAAATTGTGAGGACACTTCGTTAATAATGCTCGTGTCATTTTTTCGAAACTCCACTCCTGTCCCTTTCACAAATTGGGTAAATACATATGATTTAGTGTAGGATGATTATTTATGTAGGAGGATTAAATATGGACCAACCAGAGAATTTTCAGGAAAATGAATGGATGGACTATGAAGAAGAAGATTCAAGAAATTTTTTAGGTAGCTTTACTGGTGGGCTCGCAGGGGGACTATTAGGTGATTTAATTTTTCCGAGCGGTGGGTATGGATATCCAGGCTATTGGGGAGGCGGATATGGTGGTTATCCTCATTATGGATATGGGCGAAGGCCATACGGATACGGGCAATATCATGGCTATTACCCTCCATATGGACACGGATACGGGGGCTATTATGGCAGACCGGGGCGTCGCCCATTTCACTGGTAATTCATAAGGGGGATGGCTCCCCCTTCATTTGTTGCGATTGCAATGCCTTTATATCGTAAGAGAGAGTCTTTTGACCTATTACCTCTCTTGTACCCTTTAATCCACTCGTTCCAGAATGATTTCTTCTCCGATGTCTCGGTATTTCTCTTTTAAAAGCATCATGCACCACTCATGACCAGCATACCACTTCCCTTTTTGAAAAGTGAAGAGTTCACCACTTACTTTCTTATAGCATTTATCACAAAAAAATTGCATGACTTTCACCTCTAACTTCTTGTTTTATCCTATTTTAACCTTTTTTTGCGAAAGACAAACCTGATGGGAAAAACTGCTTATCTATAATGCAAAATTGTGACAAATTATTCACTGCGATTCATGTCTTTATTTGTCGTAACTATTTACAAAAAAACACGCATCATTTACATTATTAGTAAATGGAAAGAAGGAGAATTTAATAAAGGGGATTTCAACAATGCTACTCATAAAGGAATCAACAGCGAAAAATATGCTGTTTAACATTGAGTGTAAAAGAAAAGAAATGATTACATCGGGGGAAAAAACAGGGTTAACAAGTAGAGAAACGTTAAAATGTAGTGAAGAATTGGACAAGCTTATCTATACTTACCAAATACAAATTTTTAAAAGAAGAATACGCAGCTAAAACTTACCATTTGGTAAGTTTATTTTCTTTTAATCTACAAAAAATATCAAACTATAATAGATGTCAAATCAGCCGACTAGTATTTTTGACGTAGTTCCTAGTATGTACTATAATCTAAAGAAAGTTGTAAGAATCTTTCTAATGTTGGCATTTGACTAAAGGAGATTACTACATGAGTACAAAGACATCAAGCAAATTTTTGATTTATGTCATAACTGGAATGTTAACAACGATGGTGGCCATCGCATTTGCAAGAATGTCTTACGGTGTCATTCTTCCATATATGAGTGATAGTTTATCTTTATCCTATAAGCAATCTGGCTTTCTAGGGACGATTACTTCTCTTGGATATTTAAGTCTCGTCTTAGTGGCAGGTATTGTCGCCGCTAAATGGGGTGGAAGAAAAACAATGCTTTCCGGCATTTCATGTACAACAATTAGTTTTTTAGGACTTGCCTTTAGTCAAGGCTATGCAATGAGCATCGTTTTTATGCTTCTACTTGGAATTGGAACCGCTTTTACATTTACGACCCTTATCGCAACCGTGACTGCTTGGTTTCCGAGTAAACGGGGGTTTGTCATTGGACTTATGACGAGTGGTGTTGGAATTGGAGGATTACTAACGGGATTACTCGTACCCTATTTAAACATTCTCTTTCCCGATGACGGATGGCGATACGCTTGGGTTTTCTTCTCACTTATTGGCTTTATTACATTCATTATGATTTTAATTTTTATCCAAAACCCACCTACTAATAGAGACGAACAAACTGATACTTCGGCATCAGTAACTCGAACGTCTCCAATAAAAATCTATACAAATGGTAATTTGATTCTCGTCGGTCTTATTTATGGGATTGTCGGTTTAACCTATCTCGCTCAATCAACCTTCATTATGAGTTATATGCTTGAATACGGAATTGATCCGAAACGAGCAGGACAATTGGTCGCATTGAATGGTATTATCTCAATTTTTAGTAGTCCAATTTGGGGATATATATCAGACCGTGTCGGTCGAAGCAATGCAATCATTTTAACAATGACATTAACGTGTATTTCAATGTCAATCACATTAATGAGTCAATCGTTGCTCGGATTTACACTCCATATGATCGTGTTAAGTAGTACTGTTTCTGGCTTATTTACACTCGTACAAGCTTCAAGTATGGACCAAGTCGATCATGAACAAGATATGCCAATTGCGTTTAGTTACGTCACCTTTTATTTTGCTTTTGGTCAATTAATTGGTCCTATCGTATCTGGTTGGCTCATCGAAGATTTAGGCGGTTTCAAAAGTGCCTTCCTACTATTGACGATTATTCTAGTAATTGGAATTGGGTTAGCTGCTTTACTCCACGTGAACAGTGGGAAAAGGACAAAACAAACGCTGAATATAAAGAAAACGTTCTAACGATGATTCATCATTTCATCAAATATTTGGGAAGGTGATCATAATGAGACACTTTACAACCCAAGCATTAGCAGAATATATCTGTATCAATTTATATGAAGAAACTAAATTACATACATTTATGTTTAAGGAAGATCACGTTATTTTTGCATCCTCTGAGACGTCAATCATAGGCAAGAGCTTTCCTATCACAAATGCATCACCCTCTTCAGAGGATGACATTATGCTTTTTCCTAATTTCTTTTCATTAAGCAACGGTGGCTACATTTCGATCACGTATAAAGGAGAACCCGTTTTTACCGTTGCAATGGAAGGTGATCTTGCCGCCATTCGAACTGCGTTACGCATGATCTTACACTTCGTACGCATGTGGCTTGGCTTTCGAGAACATTTATTAAATATCGAACAAAAACATAAGCAAATTTTAGAAAATATCAAGGACGGTTACTATGAAAGTGATTTAAATGGGAACTTAACATTTTTCAACGGCGCATTGCGTGATATGCTAGGCTACAACGAGTTCGAACTAATTGGAATGAATTTTCGAAATTACATATCACCGGAAACATCTGAAAAAGTGTATAACTATTATGTAGATGTATATCAAACGAGAAAGTCATCCGATAAACTAGAACTTCAGTATGTAACGAAAACGGGTGAGCTCTTTAATGCCGAAGTATCGATCAATCTTCTTTATAATGAAGTCGGCAAACCTATCGGCTTTTGTGGAATTTCTCGTGACATTACCGAACGAAAACAAGCAGAGGAATTGATTAATTTCTATGCGTACCATGATCCGCTAACCGAACTTCCAAATCGACGCTATTTTGAAGAAATTTTAACGAATGCAATTAAAGATGCTCAAGAAAAGAAAAACATGTTAGCTGTCTTATTTCTTGACCTTGACGGATTTAAGCAAGTGAACGATACACTTGGACACTCATCTGGGGACAAACTTCTTAAATTAATAGCAAATCGTTTAACAAAACATGTCAATAAAAGAACTGTTGTCTCTAGGTTAGGCGGCGATGAATTTACGATCCTTATCAACGACCTTCATTACTTTCACGAAGCTTATGTTGAAACAAAATTAATTCTTGAGCTCTTCCAACAACAATTTACGATTTCGAATGTTCATTTTAAAATCACTGCTAGTATCGGAGCATCACTCTTCCCTGACGAAGGTTTAACAGCAGAAGAACTCATGATGAATGCTGATATGGCTATGTATAACGCAAAGCAAAATGGAAAAAACACCTTCCGATTTTTCGGACACTTAGAGACACAACGATAAAAACTAAGTTTGTTCTATCCAAAGAACATACTTAGTTTTTTTATTTCTTTCATTGAGATAAACGAGGATTACTTCTTGTGTTTTTAAATAAAACTTGTTAATATGGAATAAATCGTTCTTAATTGAGAACATCGGGAGGTTTTAACGTTGCGCCTTTTTTATAAAGAAGCAAAACAACTCGTCAACCGAACATTTCAAGACGAAGAAGAGATTTCAATTATTGAAATTAAAAGAGAGCGAAAACTAGATCACGACTTACAAGTCATTCGATTGCAGCGCGCGCTCAGAAGAGTGTATGAGGAAGGTTATCATGATGGAGTCAAAAGCCATGCAAAGGGAACGACATAAAAATTCAACCAAGCTCAATGACGAGCTTGGTTGTTTAACTCAGCAATTAACTTTTCACTTAAGCGTTGGTGCGTATTTTCAAATGCTGTTTTTGCTAAGTCAATCAATTGTTTATTTCCTCGTTCCATTTGTAATTGACCTAATAAAACATCGACATATTCTGTATCAGTCGTAATCGATTGCAGCAAAAGTTTCTCCCGTTTCCCAAAGCTAAGTCCTTCTATTACAGACGTTATTAAAGAGCTTTTCGTAAACGTATCATCAAAATATACTGAAACTGCATGATCCGAGACAAACAAATCAACATAGTGTAATGCAATCACTCGATTCATTCGTTCGTATTCTTCTTTTGAAACGCCTGCCAAAACGTCATCCAGATTTTTAATATGTGACGAATCTACCCGCTCCATTTTATGTGCAATCTCAAGTAAATTGACAAACACACGTAAATACAAAAAACCATTCATAATAAACAAAGGATTCAATCGCTGCATAAGCGGATCTTTTGTTTTCAACTGAGCGCGTTGCGCAAATTGAGTCGTATAATTCTCAAACGTTGTAACCCACTTCATACGAGAGGAATCATCAGCATACTCCATCTTTTTTACTTCTTCAACAGCCCGTTGAAACGCTTCATCATTTTCATCAAGTTGAAGACTGCTGTCATCCCTTTTCACTTGACTACGTTTCTCATGCATGTTGCGGAAATGTGCAAGTAATGAATCAGGATCCTGAGTGACTGGCTGACCTGTGGAACTAATCGGATCAGTCGTTTCTTCTTTATCTCTTTCAGCTTCTTCATGCCCCTCTGTCCTTCGTAGTCGAACCGCAAGAACACCAGAAATTGCACTCGCACCAATGACTAACACCAATATACCGGTAATCCCCCACGATACATACAACCCATACGCGATAAAACCTACCAGTACAAGCAATATTCCAAAACAACCTAGCTTCTTCATCGTTTCCCCCACCACTTCATGATCAGCCACATTCTTGGCAGTACCCATATAATTCAAATTTATGATCAGTAATCGTAAACTCTTTCGGCTTCTCTTCAAGGGCATCAAGCGGGCACAAATCAATCATTCGCGACTTCCCACATGATAAGCAAATTAAATGATGATGGTGATCATCAGCAGCACAATGAAGACGAAAAATACGTTCCCCATTTAATTCAGTTGCCTCAATCATCTCTAGTTCCTCAAATAAGGTAAGGTTACGATACACTGTATCAAAACTTAATTCCGGATAAACCTGTTGCATAAGCTCCAAAACAGCCTTTGCCGATAAATAACGTTTTCGTTCCCGCACAAAAATACGCATCATTTCTTCGCGTTTATCCGTCTGTTTATAGCCATTTTCTTTTAAAATTTGCATAGATTGAGCATAATTCATCGTTTTATCCCCAATTGCTTTCATAATAACTTCGTTCTATAATCATTAGTTTCATTATAGCAAAGTTCACTAGTGAAAAAACAAGAACTATGCTAAACTAAAAATGAACACGCATGTTCGCTTTTTACTTTTATCATATTCGGGATGTAGCGTAGCTTGGTAGCGCGCGTGCATGGGGTGCACGAGGTCGCAGGTTCAAATCCTGTCATCCCGATCTAGTAAAGCGCTTGTCCTGTAAGGGATTGAGCGTTATTCGTATTTTTATAAAATAAAGACTGATTTATTCGTAGATTTCTTTCCAAATGATTTCAGAAATGTTTAAGGGAAAATTTGTTTATAAAGTGAATAAACAAGTGATTAATATTTTAACAACAAAAGACTAAAAGAAGGTTTATTAATTCGTAACCTAGACAAATTAGCCATCATCCCTCTAAGTTCAAGTATAATGCATCCATGGGGTTATGAGGAATGCTTCAGGGGATATGTAGTATAACGAATTAGATTAATAAATACGATAGTGATATCGAAATGTGTTTATGGCATTATAAAAAACCACTCGCCAAAAAAACCTACCGTGACGATAGGTTTTTTTGAGATATTTTAAAGAACTATATTTTCTTGTTCACCTTTTTCCCATTTAACAATATTGTTAAATGTAATTTCGGCTCTTCTTACCAT
Organism: Caryophanales bacterium UBA6769; assembly: GCA_002453275.1. Lineage (GTDB taxonomy): Bacteria > Bacillota > Bacilli > Bacillales > UBA6769 > Pueribacillus. The sequence goes on along the minus strand of DKGN01000127.1, from coordinate 1,642 downwards.
CGCTTCATCTGTTGCATATCCGATATGTGGAACAAGAACAGTATTCGGAGCAGCTAAGATAGGGTAATCTGCTGGGATTGGTGGTTCCATATCCACTCTATCCAAGCCAGCGCCAGCGATTGTCCCATTGTGCAGTGCTTCTGCCAATGCATCATTATCAACAATCGGTCCAACTGCTGTGTTGATTAAGAATGAACTAGCTTTCATCAATGCTAACTTATCCTTATCAATTAAGTTTTTCGTTTCATCTGTTAGTGGTGTATGAATCGTGACAATATCACTCGTCTTTAAGACTTCATCTAACGACTTATATTCTACACCTTTATCTATCAGTTCTTGCTTTTCGCTTCTATTATAAGCAATGACGTTACAACCAAATGCTAAACCTAATTCAGCTACTGCACCGCCTATGTCTCCAGTTCCTAATACTCCCAGGGTTTTACCACTTAAATCAGTCTGTCTGTAGCCATCCTTTGTACCTCCCTCTCTGACTACATCTTCTAAAGGTACAATACTACGTAACAGTGCAATGATTAATCCAAAAGTAAGTTCTGCTACAGATTTTGTGCTATAACCTGCAGCATTTGAGACTTGAATTCCTTTCTCTTTACACTTTTCTAAATCAATATGATCATAACCAGTGAAGGCTACTGAAATATATTTTAGTTTTTCTGCAGCATCGATCACTTCACCACTCAGTGGCATATTAGCGAGCACTAAAATCTCTGCATCCTTGACCCTTGTTTTAAGAGTCTCACCATCTGATTCCCCATCATCATATACAACTAACTCATGGCCTTTATCAGTTAAAGGTTTTGATATTCTATTGAACTCTTCATCACTAATTCCTAGAGATTCTAAGAATACAATTTTCATTTTTATTTTTCCCCCATTTTGACACTTAATAATATTGTTACCTTGTTATAAAGGCATACGATTTTTCAGGAATTTCTTAAAATACTTATATGGAAGATAATCGCAAATTAAAAATTAGCCGACTTACTTATCCTATAATAAGTTTAAGCTGTCCTGTTTTTTGTCATTCATTCAGAAAGGAACTGTCTAGAACTAAAAAATAAAACCTTTGAATGCGACATAAACAACATTCTTAGATTTTATTTTAATTAAACATTTCAAAAGAAAATCAGTTTCCTACTTCTTCAAGAGTAAATGTCCAAATCGCTTGATTTTTAACAGCGCTAGAGGCAACCAAGCCTTCCGAAAATCTAATATAGTACGTACTAGCCTCTTCTTCCTCAAAAAGCATTTGCCCTGAAATCGATTCCCCTCGTTCTAGTGTACCTTCAATCGCTTCAAAACTCTCAAAAAAACTTGCTACATCACTAAATCCAGATCCTTCCAACGAAGAAGTAATTTCAAGAATACCCTTCGATTCGTTAGTATCAATTGTTTCTTCACCGATGTTCTTGATTGTGACATCTGTTACAAAGAAGTAATCGACTTGATCTTGAAATTATCTGTGGACGAATTAGATTCATCCTTTTCCTCTTTTTCGCTAATCCCATTGTTGTCATTTACAGACTGTTCTCCTCCATCATTTGAGCAGCACGCTGCAAAAACACCCAAACTTAATGACATTATTCCAGCGAACAGTAACAATCTTTTTTCAACTTTCCCCCCT
>DKGN01000100.1 GCA_002453275.1 Caryophanales bacterium UBA6769 | reverse complement strand
GGACGAATTTCTCTAGGCAGATCATCTTCATTTATTGAAGAAAGCCACACAATGTAACCGGCAAATGTTGCATCTGGTTTATGTGGTGCAATATGTCTTCGTACCATACTACGATGCCCATCCGCTCCAATCAAAATCTTACCATGAATGATTTCACCCTTGTCTGTCACGACCCACACAGATTCACCGTCTTGACCAATGGATTCAACGCGAGTATGAAAGCGCAAATCAAGTTTCGAATGCGCTTTGGCCTCTGAGCGTAAACGATACTCAATTGATGACCATAGCTGGACAGAGCTTTTCCCGTCTGAGGTGAGTTTTTTTAATAGTCTCGCCGTTTTATTTTGTTCAAGGCCTACACCGTCAACACGTAACCCACCTCCACTTGGTCGCTCTTCTCCAGCCTTTTCTAGTATTATTACATGTAAACCTGCGCGTGCAAGGGCAATTCCAGCCATCAGTCCGGAAAGAGATCCCCCGACAACGATAGCTGAATCTTCCGTAACATCCTTATTCGAAAATGTTTTTTCCATCTATAAATCCTTTCAGTACTATTTATTTAGACCCTTTTGTACAGCTTAATGACATTTTTCTAGGGTATTGACTGGCTTAATATACAATTTATACCTTCAAGTAACCCGCGGTCAACAATAGGACAATGCCTTATAGATCTAGGTCAAGAGGTTAAACGATTAAAATGCATTAATGTTTTAAATGCTTATGAATGGCGAGCATATGTTACTGTATTGGAACATTTAATAGAAATTGGGCGTCTATAGCATGACTAATGGTTTACCTTAGTGCGAAGAAACCGTCGATTATCGTGATTCCAACTGGACACAGGAAATTCAGCAATGAATGTCAGATGGTGAGATTAAACTAGTTATCGAACACAAAAATCGTCACTTCTTTGCCATAATCTAGTACTAGTATCAGGCTAACTTTCTAGAAGGTGAGTGTTGTCAGAAGACAAAGTGAATAACGCTTTCAAAAGTACAGTGAAGATCCGGTTGGGGAGGAGAAAAGATTGTGTAAGCAATGGCAAGCCACGAACGCAAATACCCTGCAATTGAGGCAGGGTATTTTCTTCATATTTAATTTCCATCATTGTTAAGACCCTGTTGTTAGTTCTTCAGAAGGCTTGAAAAGTAAGCTGATACAGTAAAGTCCACTCAACCCAACTAATGTGTAAACAATTCTTGATAGGATGGCATCTTGTCCACCAAATATGCTGGCCACTAAATCAAACTGGAATAAACCGATTAGTCCCCAATTTATTGCCCCAATAATTACAAGGGTTAATGCAATCCGCTGAATAGTACTCATTATACGAACACTCCTTTTTTAAAATACATAACGCTCAACTTTATTATTTACAACAAGAAAAGATTTAAACAAAAATACCATGGATAAAGGCAGGTTCTCTAAAGAATAGTATCAGCATAATTTATGATTTTATTCCTGTTCGCTTTCTTTGCATTTAAACGAACGCATACAAAACAAAAGGCCCCAACCATAAAGTAAAGTGTAACTTTATCAGGGTTTGAACTCCTTGCCCTCCTGATTGCTTCGTTATCGTGAGAACAACATCGAAGGTTGCTATCTTTTATTTAAAAGATAATTGTCTCAATAAGGATTTTATACGTTGTAAGGATGCCATCATTGCTATTGCCATACATATAATTGCTTCACGATAATGCTAACTGTCTTTCTATTAAAAAGCTTGTATATTACGTGTGCGATTTTCGAGCGTTTTAAACATCCTTATAAAACTAAAAATCCCCCAACCATAGGCGGTTGAGGGATTTGTAAACTTTGAAATTTTAACGTTTTGAGAATTGTGGCGCACGACGGGCTGATTTGAGTCCGTATTTGTGGCGCTCTTTCATTCTTGCATCACGTGTGAGGAAACCTTCTGATTTCAATGTTGAACGGAAATCAGGGTCTGCTTGGAGAAGCGCACGTGCGACACCGTGGCGGATTGCTCCTGCTTGACCTGTGTAACCTCCACCGTTTACGTTAACGAGAACATCGTATGTGCCAACAGTTTCAGTTGAAACGAGTGGCTGTTTTACGATGAGCTTTAATGTTTCGAGTCCGAAATATTCGTCTAAATCACGATTGTTGACGACGATGCGACCGCTACCTGGAACGAGACGCACCCGTGCAACAGAGTTTTTGCGGCGACCTGTGCCGTAATATTGTACTTGAGCCAAAATTGTTTCCTCCTTTTATTTATCCGCGTAGTTCGTACGTTTCCGGTTGTTGTGCTTGATGCGGGTGCTCCGCTCCACGATAAACGTGAAGTTTTTTGAACATTTGACGTCCGAGCTTGTTCTTCGGAAGCATGCCTTTGATCGCAAGTTCAAGCATTTTCTCTGGGCGATCTGTGCGCATTTCAAGCGCTGTTCTTTCTTTAATACCGCCTACGTATCCCGTATGACGATAGTACACTTTATCCGTTAATTTTTTACCCGTTAATTCAATTTGTTCTGCATTCACAATAATCACATTGTCACCTGTATCGACATGTGGGGTATAAATTGGTTTATGTTTACCACGCAAAATCGTTGCAACTTCACTTGCCAAACGTCCTAACGTTTGACCAGCAGCGTCCACAACTAACCATTTACGTTCAACTTCACTAGCTTTTGCCATATATGTTGTGCGCATGGGGTTATCCTCCTAATAAACTAGTTCTATTTCAATTAAAATCAATGTTCTGTTCCATTGTCATTTTCTATTTCCGGGGCTAGTGGAGATAGAAATACCAAAGAATATATTATACCACAAAAAAACCAATGTCAAGCAAATCTTTCTTTCTTTTCCCATTTTCAGGGAAAAGGGTTGCTATTTATTCATAGCTGACAGTCCAGAGTACGAGTCCTTGCGGCGGGGCTGTTCTCCCTGCTGCTTCCCGAGACTGGGCAGCGAGAATTTGTTCCATCTCAGCTGAGTCGCGCTTGCCTTGACCCACTTCAAGGATCGTGCCGACGAGAATGCGAACCATATTGTACAGAAATCCATTCCCTACAAATCGAAAAATAAATTCATCATGTTCTTTTAGAAGCTCTGCTTCATAAATGATTCGTGTCTTCTCTTCTACATCTGTTTTTGCCGAACAAAAAGAGGTAAAGTCGTGTTCGCCTATAATTGATTTAAGCGCTCTGCGGATGGCGACTTCGTTTAAAGACTGTGGAACGTGTACTGTATATTTTCGCCGAAATACATCTATCCGCTTGCCTGTGATGATTCGGTACCGGTATTCCTTCCAGCTCGCACTGTAGCGGGCATGAAAGTCATCACTGACACGTGTGACCTCTTGAACGATAATATCGTCAGGTAGGAATGCCTGCATAGCCTTCACCCAGTTTGGTTCAGGTATGTCGAGTGTCGTATCAAAATGAACGACCTGTCCTGCTGCATGGACACCTGTGTCTGTTCGTCCTGACGCATACGTACGAATGTGTTCGCCTTTATGAATTTGTGCCAATGCCGTTTCAAGCTCGCCTTGAACGGTTCGAGCGTTTGGCTGAATTTGGTAGCCTGCAAACGCTGTTCCATCGTACGCAAGTACCGCTTTTAACCTCGGCATAAAAAGTCTCCTTCATTTCTAATGTACGGATTAGAGAGCAAGAGCTTGGAGCTTTGCACTCTCCTTCTTATCAGCTAAAAAAACGTAACCAGACAAGGATCACTGATAAAAGGATTAAACATAAAAGTAAGGCGTTATCCCGCAAGCTCCAAGTTAAAATTCGGAGCTTCGTTCGCCCTT
>DKGN01000180.1 GCA_002453275.1 Caryophanales bacterium UBA6769 | reverse complement strand
TGTAAACGAATCTCCCCACCCAAACAACGGCCACCAATCCAACCTTTCTAGCCCCACACCTGGAATAAGCAAAAACGTCGGTACGAGCCACACCCGATTTGTTTCAAAGCCGCCGATCACTCTTCCTCGGCTTCCAACGACCCTTCTCGGAGATGGGCGTTTTTTTGCTTGGAAAAGAATGAGACAAGCTTCAGCGAGTAGTAAGCTACTTAATAGTAATAGCAAATACGGGATAAAAGAATGATCTACGTGTGAAAGCCACGTATTGATAAACGGAACTTGTGTGTCAACCTCTGGTAAAAAAATGCTAGCTAGCGCTGTTAAAAAGACAATCAGTGACGGTGACAGCAAGCTTGGTCGGAACGTAAGACTAAGCAGGAAGGTGAAAAACATTATGACAGCAATAATCCCTTCAGGTAGCATAAAACCAAGCCCGATAAAGACACCATACAAAATAAATCCTGCCATCAATCCAGGAACGAATGTATTGTAAAAATCAGTTACAAAATCATGAACCCGTGAATGAAAAAGGTCGCGTTCCTTGTTCACGCGACGATACGCAATGACAAACGATAAAAGAAACGTCATATAAAAAACTGGATTCAATAACATGCGTAAGAATCCATGTGCAAGTTCTGTTAAAAAAGCAATTACCATGTAGCCATCCTCCAACATGATCTATAGGTGTAAAGAAAAACCCGCAATGAAGTCATCTAAAAGACTCACTGCGGATCTTATTCGACGTCATCTGTACGATTCCTTTAATTACTTCCCGAAGAGTTCAAGCGCCGTTTTTAATTGCATATCATTTTCTTTGTTACGAATTTGATCCATTAATTTTTCTTGGATTAATCCAGCTGTTTTTTCATCAATCTTCCCTGACGTTGGCAAGTCATGTTTACGTTGGAATGCAGTAACCGCCTCTTCTGTCCGTTTGCTGAAATACCCATCTTTTCGTCCAGGTGCGAACCCAAGTCCGTCAAGCATAAGCTGTGCACTTTTTACTTGTTCATTGTTCATATCGTAAGAAAGGGCTTCCTCCGTTACAGTAAGTGGACTTGTATAATAGTAATCTGGTTGGCGTACTTCGATCGATGGTTCGACTCCTTTATTATGAATCCAATTACCATCGGGTGTGAGCCACTTAAACATTGTTAACTTTAATTGACTCCCATCACCAAGATTGACCGTTTGTTGAACGGTTCCTTTCCCGAACGAATTTTGCCCGACGATATCATATCCTGCATTTTCCTTTAGCGCGGCAGCTAAAATTTCAGAGGCAGACGCACTTCCTTCATCAATCAGGCCAACAATTGGATACGGCTTTTTCTTCTCAAGCTGTGAGACAGATTGCTGTTTATTTCCATCCCGATCCTCAATTTGAATGTATGGTTTGGTATTCGGAATGACGAGCTGTGAAATATGTTCCACACTTTGCAAATAACCACCTGGGTTTCCACGGACATCAATGATCAACCCATTAATTTTATCCTTTTCTAACTTCGTTAATTCCGCTTCAAAATCTTTCGCCGTATCTTCCGAAAAAGACGTAATTTCCAAATAACCGATCGTTTGACCATTTTGTTCATACGTATCGGAATAAACCGTCTCGATCGGAATTTCGTCCCGCTTCACTTTTACGTCAATCATTTGCGAATGACCGACCCGTTCAATGCCAAGCTTAACATAAGATCCTTTTTCACCACGTATGCGGAGAACTGCTTCATGCAAATCAAGACCTTCCGTTGGCTCTCCATCTATCATTAATATCCGATCATTTGGCTTCAATCCAGCTTCCTCAGCTGGTGAATCTCGGAAGGGCGCCACGATTGTCACTTTTCCATTTTGCATACTGACTTCGGCACCGATTCCTTCAAACGAGGAATCGAGCGACTCTGTGAATTCCTTCACTGTCTCTTGATCCATATAGACGGAATATGGATCTTCAAGTGTGCCAATCATTCCTTTGATTGCACCCTCGATGACATCATCATTTTCCACATTTTCTACATAGTTACTCTTAATATATTGATAGGATTTCTTAATCTTGTCTAAATCACTTGAGGACAATGTAACCGACTGTTTTGAATCATTACCATCGGCAGCCTCAAAGTAAGACATGCCATAATACGTTCCTCCAGCCCCGACAAGGAGAGAGACAATGACGAGGACGGACACGATTTGCCATCTGATTCTCATCTTATTCACCTCAACATAAATTAAAACTTAACGTGAAAAAGCATCACACCATCAGATGCGATGCTTTTCTTCTATTCTACTATATGCTGGGCTTGTTTACATTATGTTTTGTCTCTTCTTCATTTTTACAAGTGATCTAATGGGTTCACATGGCTTCCGCCTCTGATAACTTCAAAGTGAAGATGTGGTCCAGTCGAGGAGCCAGTACTGCCCATACTACCAATCGTTTGTCCTGCTGAAACCTTTTGACCAACTTTAACAGACAGTGAACTCAAATGCGCATAATGAGTAACGTAGCCATCGCCATGATTAATTTTAATACTTGTGCCATAGCCACCATTCCAGCCACCAGAAGCATGTATAACTGTTCCAGCTGCTGCAGCTCGAATTGGAGAACCTGTTGCATTTGCAATATCTAACCCTTTATGAAGCTTTCTTGTGCCAGATATCGGATGCACTCTCCACCCATAACCAGAGGATAATCGACCAGCTGCGGGCCATTGGAACCGACCTGATGATTTTCTAAAGTTGCCAGCGCGAGCCTGCTCTAATTGTTTTTGCAAAGCTTTTTCCTCGGCAACATAGCCTTTAAATTCAGAGTCAAGAACTTCTTCCTCTTCTGCAATTTCTGCTAGCAGTTTTTCTTTTTCTGCCATTTTCACAATTAAATCATTTTTTAACTTTTCCAAGTTTGCTAGTTCATCTTCAATTTTTTTAAGCAGGCTCTCGACTTCCGCTTTATTTTCTTCAAGCACAAGCTTGTCTGCTTTTTGCTCTTCAATAATCGTTCGATCTTGCTCAGCGATGACATTTAGTGCAAGCACACGGTCAAGAAAGTCACCAAAGCTTTGAGAACCGAGCAACACTTCTAAATAATTTACAGCTCCACCATTCACATGCATAGAGCGTACTCGTTCCTTTAAGACAACGTCACGTTCAGCAATGCGAATTTCTGCTTCTTTAATCTCTTCTTCGAGTCGTTTAATTTCTTCGCGATTTTTAACGACTTCGTCTTCTTTTTCCAAAATTTTATTTGTCGTCTCTGTCATTTCAGAATCAATTTGAGTGACTTCATTTTTTACTTTGTTTTTTTTATTACGAACTTCTGAAAGTTCTTTTTGAGTTTGTTTTTTCTTCTCGCGAACATCACTCATTGAATTTGCATTTGCCGTTTCAATGCTTGGAGAAATAGCAATCCCCGAAACAGCTAATAATACTGCGAAAAATCCCAATAACAACTTGCGTTTTATCAAGACCAAATCCCCCCAAATTTCACTCATAAAAATAAACTACCCTGCATATATGATGATTTTTATAGAAGATTCAAGTTATGTTCTTTAAAAATACCGTTCTGGATTAACCGCTGTTCCGCGTCCACCATAACCGCCTCTATGTACTTCAAAATGTAAATGAATTCCGGTTCGCCCTCTTACTCTCCCTGTATTTCCCATTTTTCCGATGACTGTACCTTGCGATACAGAGTGACCTGTACGAACCTTGATACTACCTGGGTCTAAGTGAGCATATAATGTTGCAATTTTTTCACCGTTTGCCAATGTATGGGCGATAATAACGTGGTTTCCAAAACCACCACCACAAGCATCAACACGAGGAGCACAACCAGTTTTTACTCTTGTTACAGTGCCTGAAGCCGCTGCACGAACTGGAGGTTTACTTACGTTTGAGATGTCAATACCGTAATGTCCGTTTCCAAATCCTCTTTGGTATATCCCATTAGTAGGCATAATAAGATGCCCACTGCTTTTAGGCGGTGTATAGCTTCCACCTCCGGAACGTTTAGGTTTATTTTTACCACTAGATTTTCCTGCTTGTGCTTGAGCTCTAGCCTGTTTAGCAAAAGCTTCTTCTTGTTCCTTTAATAGCCCCTCTAAGTTTTCCAATTCTTCATACTCGCCATGAAGCTCTTCTTCTTTCTCTTCAACTTCACTTAACACGCTTTCTTTCTGATCGAGCTGTACTGTTAATTCTTTTTTTAATTGTTCTAATTCCGTCTGCTCTGCTTCTATCTTTACTGTAAGTTTTTCAACTTCTTCTTTGTTTTCTTCAAGTAGATTTTTATCGGCTTTTTGCTCTTCGATAACTGTCCGGTCTTGTTCTGCAATCACATTTAGTGCGAGAACACGATCGAGAAAGTCACCGAAGCTTTGTGAGCCGAGCAAGACTTCTAAGTAGTTGATAGCTCCACCATTAACGTGCATGGAACGAACTCGCTCTTTTAAGACAATATCACGTTCCGCAATTCGTGCTTCCGCGTCTTCTATTTCAACTTCTAACTCTTCAATTTCGTTTTGATTTTTTAAAATTGCTTCTTGGTTTTTGACTATCTTTTCAGTGGTAGAAGTAATGTTGCTATTGAATTGTTCAACTTGCTTTTGAATTGATGCTTTTTCACTTCTAACCTTTGAAAGTTCCGATTGCTTTTGTTTTTTCTTTTTATCATTTGCCGCTTTTTTAGAACGGATTTCATTTAATGTTTGTGCATCTGCTGTTTTAATTGTTGGTGCAACAACAATACCTGAAATTGCTAACATACCCGCTAAAAGTCCCGTCAATACTTTTCTTTTCAAGCCAAGCCCCCCAAT
>DKGN01000177.1:1976-3102 GCA_002453275.1 Caryophanales bacterium UBA6769 | reverse complement strand
CAGAAAAAGCAGAAGAACAAGCTATTCACATTTTTTCGGAAAATCTAAAACAACTCTTATTGCAACCACCGCTGAAAGGGAATATTGTGCTCGGCATCGACCCCGCGTACCGGACAGGTTGCAAGCTTGCTGTTGTGAGTGAAACGGGCAGAGTTCTTGCCATAGATGTCATCTATCCGACACCACCACGAGCACAAATTGAACAAGCAGAAAAAATTGTAAGTGAAATGGTCGCTAAATTTAACGTGCAAATTATTGCGGTTGGAAATGGAACTGCATCAAGGGAAACGGAACAATTTGTCGCTGAGCTTATCCAGAAGCAAGGATTAGGGACGAAATACGTTATCGTCAACGAAGCGGGCGCAAGTGTCTATTCTGCATCACCGTTAGCAAGAGAGGAATTTCCTGATTTACAGACAGAGGAACGCTCAGCCGTATCAATTGCAAGAAGGCTCCAAGATCCTCTTGCTGAGCTAGTAAAAATCGATCCGAAATCAGTCGGTGTCGGCCAATATCAACATGATGTTGCCCAAAAAAAGCTAACGGACTCGTTGTCTTTTATCGTTGAAACGGTTGTAAACCGTGTCGGTGTTAATGTGAACACGGCCTCTGTTTCTTTGCTTCAATATGTAGCAGGACTAACGAAGACTGTCGCCCAAAATATCGTCAAAAAGCGAGAAGAAATTGAAGCTTTTACTTCAAGAAATGAATTAAAGGATATTCCCCGTCTCGGAGCGAAAACGTATGAACAGTGTATTGGCTTTTTACGAATTCAAGATGGCGAGAACAAGCTTGATCAAACACCTATTCATCCTGAAAGTTATAAAGAAGCGGAGCAACTCTTAAGAGCAGTCGATTTAAGCCTTGATGATGTTGGAACCCCTCGCTTAAAAGACAAGCTTGAAGAAATGTCAATCGAGGAAACGGCGGAGCAATTACAGATTGGAATTCCGACACTTAAAGATATGATTGATGCACTCATCCGGCCCGGACGTGACCCGCGCGATGATGTGCCGAAGCCAATTTTACGTTCAGATGTTTTAGAAATGGAAGACTTACAGAAAGGCATGCAGTTAGATGGGACAGTCCGAAATGTCGTCGATTTCGGCGCGTTTGTTGATATCGG
>DKGN01000177.1:1331-1927 GCA_002453275.1 Caryophanales bacterium UBA6769 | reverse complement strand
TCGGCGCGTTTGTTGATATCGGGGTAAAGCAAGACGGTCTTGTCCATATTTCGAAATTAGCAAACCGCTTCGTCAAACATCCACTTGACGTCGTGAAGTTAGGCGATGTTGTTACCGTTTGGATTGAAGATGTGGACGTAGATCGAGGGCGAATTTCCCTTACGATGCTTGAGCCTGCAAAGCAAGAAACATAATAACTAAAGCAACTAGCACAAGGATGTGCTAGTTGTTAACTTTTACAGAAGTTTGTTTTTTTCGAAGAGATGGCTTCCTAGTATATTGAATGTAATAAAACCAGCATTGATTTAAAAGCTGTACTTGACTAGAATCTTTTTGGTAAAATGCCCGCTTCAATTGATTTTGAAACCAGACAGGCATGAGGTAACCTCCTTTAACTTTACTTTACGAAGTCACTTTTATTAGTTTATGTACCCGGGGTTGTTCATGTGCATACTGAATTTAGATAAAGATAATATACTTTCTGGATCTGGATATCAACGTAAGGCTTTGTAATGGGAGGGAGAGCGATGGACAATAAACAGCTACAAGCACTTGTGATGGAGATTTCTGAACATTTTTTTGCGAAACCATTTTTA
>DKGN01000177.1:0-1159 GCA_002453275.1 Caryophanales bacterium UBA6769 | reverse complement strand
ATAATGCGAGTTTCAACAAACGACTGCGGACAACGGGTGGTCGTTATATGCTCAAAAGTCACAACATTGAAATCAATCCTAAGCAATATGAAGTCCATGGTTATGAAGCGCTTATCGGAATAATTAAGCACGAGCTGTGCCATTATCATCTTCATATTGAAAAGAGAGGCTATCGACATCGCGATAAAGACTTTCAGGAGTTACTCGCAAAAGTAGGCGGTTCAAGATATTGTAAGGATATTCCTGGAACAAGAAGAAAGGAATCGATCAAATACAAGTATCATTGCGAAGCGTGTGGACAACAGTTTTTAAGAAAGCGCCGAATCGATTTACGCCGTTACGTATGCGGAAATTGCCACGGTCAACTTATATTTTCGAAAATGAACAAGACAACTTAAGAATTCTGCCAGAGTGACTTGTAGGTTAATAAAAGTCGGGCATTCCGTATTAGTAAAAAAACCGAGCTTATGCCATCAAATACATTAAGCAAGAAATGTAGGAATGCTCAAAATCTCCCTTATAGTCAACGAGAATGAATACATATAGAGGCTTCCTAAAGAAAACACAGGTACAAAATGAATAATATTATCGCGTGAAGGGTCATGAAATACCGAATATGCAATGGATGAATCATCCAACCTTCCAACAAGCTGTTCAAGTAGGAACTGAATAAAAGGAACGGGTTTTTATAATGACTATTGCGGAAAATTTTAATAGTCGTTTTTGTTTTCTCTATTAATAGGAAGCATTTTGTAAAATAACTTTATTAGGCTGTTATCTGCGGTTGTGTCTTGACGAATAAAGAACAACTGTGCTACGATTATAAAGGTTTTGCGAGGAGTGCTACTAAAAAACACCTCTGCAAATATTCCTTAAAAGTTATTGACATCAAATTCTAGATGTTATATGATATAAAATGTCGCCGCAAAACGATGATGAATCTTTATAGCTAGTTTTGAACGTCATTTTGTTACACTAATCACTGTTGTTATATCATAATAGACTGTGACATAAGAGGCAGTGAATTATTCCACAGTAACGAGCGTTACATCGTGGTATGCTACGAGTTGTCTCGACGCAAACACGCACGGAGTTGGTGTATTAGAGGAAGAGGCAACAAGCGGAAATACTTCTTACTGAATATTCCACAGTAGCTCAG
>DKGN01000178.1 GCA_002453275.1 Caryophanales bacterium UBA6769 | reverse complement strand
CACTTTTGAAAGATAGATTAGAAGAAATCAACGACGTTCAAAATGTACGTGGATTGGCAATGAATGTAGGTACGCTCCGAGAGCGAACACGAAGTGGTATGTTACGCTTGCAAATCCTTCTCACGTGGTCGCTGGAAGAAGCGATACAAACATCGGATTCGATGAAAGCGAGAGGATACGGACTTGAGAAACGAACATCCTATGTTCCATACAAAATGGAAAAGCGAGATTGGGCTTGGTTTTTCGTCTTAGCCAGTTTATTCATCCTCTGTTTAATCGGAGGGTCATTAGGCTATGGCAAAATATTAATTTATCCTGAACTCGGAACACTTCATCTGTATGCGTTAGATTGGGTTGTCTTTATATGTATGATTCTTATTTATTCATTTCCACTACTCGCTGAAGGGGGAGAATGGTTGAGATGGAAATTTTCTCGGTAAATAAACTGTCATTTCGTTTCCCTGTGATGGATGACTGGGTAATACAAGATTTGTCATTGACGATAAATGAAGGAGAATTCGTCGTTTTATGTGGTCCGAGCGGGTGTGGAAAAACTACGCTTCTTAGGCTGTTAAAAAAAGAACTTGTCCCTGTCGGGGAAAGGCACGGAGACATTAAGTACACCGGAAAACCGCTAGCCAGTTTGGACGAACGGACATCAATTGAGGAAATTGCTTTTGTTTTTCAAGACCCAGACAATCAAATCGTGATGGATGACGTCATGCAAGAGATTGTTTTTGGAATGGAGAACTTAGGCTATTCAACTATTGACATGCGAAAAAGAGTGGCGGAAATGGTGCACTTTTTTGGCATGGAAGATTTGTTACAAGCAAAACCATCGGAATTGTCTGGCGGACAAAAACAAATGTTAAATTTACTTTCGGTTTTATTATTAAAACCACGCGTGCTTCTATTAGATGAACCGACATCCCAATTGGATCCGGTTGCGGCGAAAGATTTACTCATTATGTTACAACGTTTGAATGAAGAGATGGGAATGACGATTATTCTCGTGGAACATCGGTTAGAGGAGCTTTTTTCGGTTGCGGATCGCGTGCTCTTTATGAACGATGGGAGGATCATGCACAGTGGTTCGAGCCGTGAAATCATTTACTCCCTTTTTGAAAAAAGAGATGAACAGTTTCTTCCATACATTCCTTCACTTTCACAACTGTATTTGAAAGCAGACGTGCAGCCAAATCAACATCAGATTCCACTGACTGTTAAAGAGTGTAGGCAATGGCTTGCAACGCTACCTAAAGTTGACACACAAGTTCATAAAGAAAAAGTAACTTCGCGAAATCATGAAGACATAATTTTGACATTACAAAATGTCTATTTCCGATATGAAAAGAACGGAGCGCCGATTTTGAAAAATTTGTCGCTAACGATTAAGCGGGGAGATTACTTTGCATTAGTTGGTGGAAATGGCTCGGGAAAGACGACAGCATTAAAAGTGGCAACTGGGATTGTCAAGCCACAAAGAGGTTCCGTTCAACTTTTTGGAAAAGAAGCAAGCAAGTTGAAAGAAAAGCTTGGGAAAATTGCGTACTTGCCGCAAAATCCACGAGCCTTTTTCGTTCACGATACGATTGAAAAAGAAATGCTAGAAACGATTCAACGTCTTCGGCTGCAAGATGGGGAAGCGAAAATCGAAGCGATGCTTGAATTATTTCAAATTGCTCATTTACGTGATCGCCATCCTCATGATTGCTCAGGCGGTGAGATGCAAAAGGCAGCATTGGCTTGTATGTTACTAAGTAACCCAGACATTTTGTTTATTGACGAGCCGACAAAAGGACTCGATCCTATTTCAAAATCACAATTTGCAAAGCTGATTCAAGATTTGCATGAAAAAGGACTAACGATTATCATGGTTACTCATGATATCGAGTTTGCGGCAAAGTATGCCGAACAGTGTGCAATGATGTTTGATGGAGACGTCACTGTTGAAGGGACACCAGCTGAGTTGTTTAAAGGAAATTACTTTTACACGACGGCGATCAATAAAGCAACCCGAGGCGAACGGGAAGTGCTCACACTAGAGGAGGCAGTTGAACAATGGCCCGCCCCAATTACTATTTAACCGTCGTATCAATTCTCATTTTTATTATTCTTGTAAGTTCAATCGCACTGTTCAAATATCACGCTTATTTATTAGTAAGTTTCATGATTCTTGGCAGTCTCATGTTGCCATTTTTTGCACGTTTTGAAATGCGAAAAATGGAAACGCGGGAGATCGTCATTTTAGCTGTTCTCGCCGCTTTGGCTGCTGTCGGTAGAGTACCATTTGCTGGCCTGCCAAGTGTTCAACCGACGTCGTTCGTCATCATTATGACAGGGCTTGTATTTGGTGCGGAATCGGGCTTTATCGTCGGTGCCATTGCTGCGATTGTGTCGAACATTTTTCTTGGACAAGGTCCGTGGACTCCGTGGCAAATGTATGCATGGGGGATGATGGGAATGTCAGCAGGGCTATTGCGCAATCGAAAGTGGATGACGACGATATGGGGTAAAAGCATATTCGGCTTCGTGTGGGGCTACCTTTTTGGTTGGTTTATGAACTTATGGATTATCGTAAGTAATATTAGCGGGTTTTCGTGGGCATTCGTTGTTGGTATATATGCTTCAAGTGTCAAGCATGATTTAGCCCATGCGCTATCGAACGTATTTTTTCTTTTATTGTTTAGTGCGAGCTGGCTGCGAATCATGGAACGATTTAAATTAAAATATGGATTACTTGAAAACAAATGACCTCAATGATTATAAAACAAGACCGTTCATGTAGTAGCATGAGCGGTCTTTTCTGAAGCATCATCATATTAGCGTCCGATCGGCCAATCAAATGGTTCGGCACCTGGTGGTGCGTGTTGGACAATATCGATGACTGGGATTGTGTAAGCAAACAGAATGAGCGCAATCGTAATGCCAATCCACAATTTCCAGTTTTCAAGAATTTTTGGTGCTGGTGGTGCATTATCCTCTTCAACTGCAATTGGATACTCTTCTTCTCCTTTCGGAGCAAAGAATGCAAGCTTGATGAAAATATATACCATCAAAAGAATGCCAATGAATAAGATTGTGCCACCTACAGCTTGAGCAATTTGATAGCTAATCCATGTGTCGACTTGTGCTCCACCAGCATACGTTGAAAAGTCCGAACGTCTTGGTGCGCCTAGCAGACCAACAATATGCATGGATGTACTCATTATGAGCATACCGACCGTCCAAATAATCGTTTGAATAATCCCTAACCGGTTGAGGCTCGGTGTCAGTTTACGCCCTGTAAGATGAGGAACAAGCCAATACGTAATTCCGAAAAATGTCAAAATAACGGTCGTTGCAACAGTTAAGTGAAAGTGTCCGGTTACCCAAATCGTGTTATGGACAACAGAGTTGATTTGGTGAGAGGCGTTAATAATTCCACCGACACCACCGGGAATAAATAAGAGCATTCCGATGAAAGGTGCTAAGAAGCGCACGTCTCTCCAAGGTAACTTTTTAAACCAACCGAACAGCCCTTTTGCGCCTTTTCTACGTCCGGTAATTTCGAATGTTGCAAACAAGGAGAAGGCTGTCATCAACGTTGGTACAACGACCATCATCGTAAGTGTGACTTGAACGAATTTCCAGACCGGATCAATGCCAGGTTCAGTTAATTGGTGGTGAAATCCAACTGGAATTGAAAACATTAAGAGCAAGATAAATGATAGTCGTGCAAGTCCATCACTGAAAATCTTCCCGCCAATAATTTTCGGAATGATAGCATACCATGCCATATAAGCAGGCAAGAGCCAGAAATAAACGAGCGGGTGACCAAAATACCAAAATAGTGTGCGGGTAAGTAGGACATTAATTGTCGCTTTATAGCCTAGTGACCATGGGATTAAGTGGAACAGTACAGAAGTCGCTAGACCAAGTGTCGCAATGACCCACATAATAAAGTTAATCGTTACCATGAAAGCAAGTAAAGGAGATTTCTTACCTTTATTCTCTTTTTTCCATAAATATAATTGACGGAAATTTACAACTGCGGCGATCCATGTACCAATAATAACGAGTGCAAGTCCAATATAAAACAATGGATGTGCGCGCAGTGGTGCATAAAATGTATATAGTACAGAACCTTCACCGAGTAAAACCATCGTTGCCGTAATGACTGTCCCAGTGAGCATAACCCAGAAGCTTACCCAGCCAGCTTTAATTTGTTTGTCTGTAATTCCGACTGTTTTTCCCATTAATGAAAATTGAAAACCGATAATGAAAAAGGTCGTTAAGACGAGTCCTAAAATAACACCGTGCACAGTAAGTACTTGATAATAGTCAATGCCAAATGGCAACGTGAACTTCCCTGAACGGACGAGCGTTTGCAACAACCCCATTAATCCACCGATAAAGAGAGAGATGTACGTTACAAACATAAACGACATGTATAATTTCTTTTCTTTCCTTGATAGTGGTAACTGTTCAGTTCCCATTAATCATACACCTCCACTGTACTAAACATGAGATGGTGACCGACACCACAATACTCATTACAAACGACGGTGTATTCACCAGATTTTTTCATTGTCGCTTCGAAACGGCTTATATGCCCAGGCTCAACCATCATATTTACGTTTGTCCCAGCGACTTGGAAGCCATGGACGACGTCCGTCGTCGTTACTTGGAATAAAACTTTGGATCCTTTCGGAACGCTAATTTTCCGAACAGCGTCACCATTTTCATCTTTACCTAAGTCATAGTTAAAGGCAGAGGCGACAACGTTGACGACATACTTCCCATCTTCTACTTCTGTTAGACCAAGGTTTTCAGGTTGAAAATCCTCATAAGCTTCTACATTTTTTGGATCGATTGTTTCAATATGACTCTGTGGGTGGGTCCCTTTCCAGAAGGCCGCAAATCCGATGATGGCAAGAAATAAAATGAGTGATCCCATTCCAAAAATGAGCCATATTCTTTCAAAACGGTGCAAGTTCATATCCAACCCTCCGATTCTGTTTTTCCATTACCGACTGAGAAATAAGCCATACACACCAAACCATGAGACGAGCATGAAAGCACCGAGGAGCATGACAGAGACGAAAGTACCTGTAAGCTTCTCTTCACTGTCTGATGTTTTTGGTTGTGTACGTTTTTGTTCTTTTAATTCTGGGTTCATCGCTTTCACCTCCTTGAAGTAGCGAAATAGCTCCAAATGAATCTATTAAACTCTTTATGTAGTAACCATTAGCGGGTCGTCGGGAATCAAACCCGCTAAAAGGAAACCTCATGACGATTGAATGGATTCGCGGTCTCTTTCTAGCTCAACAGCAGGACCGAAAAATTCAAAGTGGATTTGTTCTGTTGGAACGTTCCAGTCTTCTAATGCATGCTTAACGGTTTTCATGAAAGGAACGGGACCACAGAAGTAGAAATTCACATCTTTTGAAGACACAATTTGCTTGAGCCATGCGAGATCGATGTAGCCTTCTTTAGCAAAACTATTATTTCTTCTATCAGATTCTGTCGGTTTTTCATAGCACGTAAACGCACGGACATGAGGATGTTCATTGACAATCGTATCGATATGCTCTGTAAATGCTTGCATGCTTCCATTTTGTGCTGCATGAACAAATGTAATATCATGATTTTCTTCTTTTTGTACTAACGTATTTAACATGCTCATAAGTGGCGTTATTCCGACGCCTCCACTAATGAGGACGGCAGGATGATTGGATGTTTCATCTAATACAAAATCTCCAGCTGGTGCACTTAATGGTAAGACGTCACCTTCATGAATGTTCTCATGTAAATACGTAGAAACTTTTCCATCTGGCTTTCCAGCAATGCCAGTTTCTTTCTTAACAGAAATTCTGTAATAGTCCTTCCCAGGTGCGTCAGATAAACTGTATTGACGAATGTGCGTATAATCCTCTCCAGGGATGGTAATTTGGACACTAATGTATTGGCCTGGGCGAAATGACGCGATTGGCTCATTGTCTTCTGGTTTTAAATAGAAGGAAGTAATGACGTCACTTTCTTTTACTTTTTTAGCGACGGTAAAATTACGGAATCCGCTCCAGCCACCTGCTTGCTTTTCAGCATCGTCATACATCTTGTTTTCGACTTGAATGAAGACATCTGCAATGACACCGTAAGCTTTTTCCCAAGCGCCCATAATTTCGGGGGTTGCAGCTTCTCCAAGAACATCTTGAATTGCCATTAACAAATGTTTCCCAACGATTGGATAATGTTCAGGCTTCACGCCTAAGCTACGGTGCTTTTCTCCGATTTGGTTTACGACAGGAAGAATGCTTTCTAAGTTATCAATATTTGCTGCCGCCGCATAAACTGCACTTGCTAGTGCTTGTTGCTGTCTCCCCTGTTTTTGATTAGCGTGGTTAAATATATTTAATAGTTCAGGATGGTTGTCAAACATCATCGTATAAAAGCGAGTCGTAATCGCTTCGCCAAACTCTTCAAGGACTGGTACGGTCGATTTAATAACGTCAATTGTTTTTTGTTCAAGCATGATAACCTCTCCTTTTGTAAAAATGTTTTGTTGCTCTAATTCCTTTATACCCCTATCGAAAGTGAAAAGGTGTATTTTAAATACATGTTTAAAAATCTGTCACATTTGCTGTCACAAATACGTAATGTTAACGTCACAAATTAGTAAAATATCGGACTAAAAGTCATGCATGTGCTAAAATTATCGTGAGCATTTATAAGGAAAGAGGGGTAGAAATGCGCTTAACAAACTACACTGACTATTCGTTACGAGTACTTATGTTTTTAGCTTTACAACCAGATGATAAACTTTCGAATATAAATGAAATTGCAGAGGCGTACGATATAAAGAGAAACCATTTATCAAAAATTATTCACGAGTTAGGTAGAGACGGTTATGTCGAAACAATCCGTGGGAGGAATGGGGGAGTTCGCCTGCAAAAGAAACCCGAAACGATTAATATCGGAGAAGTTGTACGTAAGACAGAGGAAGACTTTTATTTACTTGAATGTTTTGATGCGGAAAGAAATGCATGCGTATTAAGCCCTGCTTGTCGATTTAAAGGTATGTTAAATGAGGCTCTACGTGCTTTCTTTTCTGTACTCGATCAATATACATTAGCCGATATTACGACAAACAAAAGCCAACTCATTTCACTGTTAGGCTTTCAAGAGTGAACAATGTAAGCGGAAAAGCTAGAGGGGATTAAGTTATGTCGCCAATTCTTATGATAATCATCATTATGTTTTCTATCGTTATTTGGACTGCTGTAGCACGTGAGACTGTAAAATCCTCAAAGGAAATAAATTGGCGAAAAACAATCTCTTTAATGTCGATAGGCACCTTACTAACAATCGTTCTAACTATTCAAGCCTTTCAAAACCTTTCTTTTTCCAAATAGTTTTTGTTTTAAATATCACAGACAGCTTTCTCACATCTGCGTTTTTACTAATCCTGTAACTAAGCCTTGATTATGGGACATGAAAACCTTATATGTTCGAATTTAGAATGTGTATACTCATAACATTCGTGGTATATAAAAAAAGGACGTTCCATATAACAGCATGGAAAACGGCCGCAATAGACTGAATCCCGTCAAGAGGGGTTGGTAGCTTGAGAAATAATCCTCACATACATGCTAAAAAGTGCATGAGAGGTTATTTTTTATGGTTTTTATCACTGATCATTAGTAAGTCGATTAGTAGTTAATCGTAAGGAGAGAAATGGGCTTGCCTAAACGAAGAGTTGTTTTTATTTCAATGTTATTACTTGGCATTTTCATGGGATGCCAAGATAACGATGTTAACGAAAACCCAAATCCAAAACTAGTAGAAGTTGAAAGCAAATATGACCATATAACAAATGAAGTGATAGAACAACAAACGAATGTTTCGATACATATTGAAGAAGAAAACTATTCTTTGCCAATTACTGAATTGAAAGTGATATTGGATAATAAAGGGGACGTCTCAGTTGGATATGATAACCCAGTTTATCTTGATAAATTACAAGACGGAATTTGGGTTCAGATTCCTTACAATGACGACTTGGGGTTCTCTATGGAAGCTTCTGAATTAAGACCTGGCGAATCTACTGAACAAGAAATAGATCCTGAGAATTTAAACTATGAATTAACAAATGGTGACTATCGTATTAGAAAAAGCATACGAGTTGGAACAGAGAATATTGTCATAGCAGACAAATTTGAAATTAAAGATTAAATCATGGGAACGGGCACAGCTGTTGGAAGATTCACTAGGCTACAATCGGGTCAGACATAAAAAAAGGGGGAGATACCTATGACTCAATATATTTATCTTGCTTCGCCAAATAAGTTATCTCAAGGATCATTCGGTTTAAACCCTATATCTTCTAAACATCCCAATATTTTTGAACGTGAATTAGACTTTGTGCATCTTTATTTCGAAAATAATTATGATGAAGAAATAAAGAAAAGATTTTCATATAGTCGGCATTTCTCATTCAATTACCAAGTGACGACATACTCGAATCACATACCATTAAAAAATGAATTAGAAGGAAATTCCACGGAAGAAAAAGTTTTAGACATATTATATTCTTATTTAGAAAAAGCTGTTCAATCCAGTGGGGTTGTTGATTATTTCACTTCACTTAATGGCGAAGAAGATTTGAATATTTCACAGCGAAGTAAAGTTCGTTGGAAGGAAATAAAAACACCTTATGATTTAGTATTGGGAGATCGTGAATTTTTGGTTATTACACTATAAAACTTCTTACATTCGATGTGCTATTTGGTTGAAAAGGTATTTAGAAGGACGTGAAGATACTGATCCTTGTTTATTTGTTACAGAACGTAATCCTGAGTGCAGATTCCCGAAATATGTTATTAAACGTATTTCCAATCGAGCTGGAATCAAAAAAACAATTCATCCTCACCAATTACGTCACAGTTACACAACGCATATGGTTGATAATGGTGCCCCACTTGAAGTAACTCAAAGTCTTCTGGGTCATGAAAAGAGTGAAACAACTAGGATTTATGCTCATCTGAGTGGAAAATTAAGACATGACTTTTATAGTAAGTATTTTTAGATTCATTCATAACAATAAAATTGAACATTTATCCAGTAGAAAAAGTAAGATATAATAAGAGCGTATCGAAATGGAGGTGTGCTATATGTCTACTCCTGAGAGAATTATAAAAGCAATAGATATGTTAAGTGAACAAGAACGTAAAATAGAACTTGATAAAATAAAAGAAAAATATATGGATAAAGACGTTATCCTGTTGGGAGAAAATTATTCTTGCTGGGATAATGAAGAGGATGATATATATAATGAGCAGTAAAATGAAACAGGGCGATGTTTGGTTGGCAGACGTTCTTTTTAAGGGGACTCGTCAAACGAAGCAACGCTCTGTTATATTGTTGGAAATGAATTGGCTTTGGATATAGATGTCATTATTGCACCAGTCAAAAAGCTAGAGAGTACTGGCAAGAAGCAGGATTATTAAAATCATCGGTCGCGCGTACTTCAAAAATCACTTCTGTTCACGGCTCTGAATTGAAACGCCACTTAGACGAATTACATAAGCATGATCTCGAAAGAGTACTTAATATGTGTAGAAATTTATTTTAAAAGTGTAGCCTATAGTTTTATATGTTGCATGTTCCACTAAACTGGTCATTTAGCCGAGTAAATATTTTGAATATTCAAAAGTAAATTGTAGGATAAACAGGGAGGTTTATTATGGGTGGCTTTGGCGGTTTATTAGCATTTGTTTCGGTTTTATTTGTATATATTACTCATTTTAGGACAATTCAATCTGGGTCATTAGATTTGGAATCACTTAAACAGAACAGGAGTTAACTATCAAAATATTACCCCGGTTTCCTTTGAGGAAATCAAGAAAGAAAAAGTGGGATTTTTAGAAGTCGGTACAAAAACATTAATGTTAAAGTCAGATGGAATTTAAAAACAAATGAGATTATTTAATTAACAGGAGGTTAAGAAGGGAATAAGTATTGTCAAAGAGTCGGCAAAGAAATAAAAAGTAAAATAGAAATGAGGAAAACAATGAAGTTGACAAAAGGAATTATGGGCATGCTATTATTTATCATTTTATCAGGATGTATAATGGATGGAGGGAATACTCAGAATTTTGAAACTAGTTATGTAGAGAAAATCAACGAACGCAGCGACATGTATAATGAAAGCTGCGAACTTACTCAACATATCCTTTCCCTGGCAGAGGAGGAACCAAGATTGCTTGATTCACAGACTTGGAGAAAGTCAGTAGAAAAAAATATTACCATATTTGAGAACCTTGTAGAGCGAAATGAGCAAATGATAAAAAACAAAATCGTTCCAGAGAAATACCTCGATATCCACCAGATGTTCAGCGAAAGTGCTGGGTTTGCACAGGTATCCTTAGAAACCTTATTAAAGGGATTGGAAGAAAAAGACGAAGCTAAAGTCGCTAGTTCGGTTGATATTTGGGAAGAAAGCAATCAAAAATTCACCGAATTCAAAGAGAGCCTTAAAGAAATAACAAAACGTTAAGGCTTTCTATCTCAATAGTAGCAGGCAGCAGTTCTTTAATGACAGCTGAACAATTTATTTCTTTATCTGGTGCATTATGGAATAAAACTTGCGGTAAATTCAGTAGGCTTTTTTTATTTGATGCAATCGAACCGTTTAATAGATGTTTAAATAAGTTTAGCTTGTAAGCTTTTGCACTTTTCGGTACGATAAACAAGATAAAGTATCATTTTTGTTAAAGTTGAATATGGTTCGGACAAAGTGTTAGGGAATCTGGTGTAAATCCAGAACTGCCCCCGCAACTGTAAGCGTCGATGAAATGAGAAATCCACTGTACAAATAGCTGCAAGGCATTTGTATGGGAAGGCTCATAGTAAGGAGAAACGCAAGTCAGGAAACCTGCTTTGTTTACTCTGTTTCACAATCTTCGGGGATGGAGGTGTTGAGGCGACACATTGACGAGCATAACTTTTACAATGTTCAGAGATTGTGTTGTTTACAAGCCCATCATGAATGAAGGGCTTTTTTTACTGTACAAATAAGGAGATAGGAAAAAAATGAAAAGAGGCTTACAATTATTTTTATCAATCTTGATTGTCATTGGTTTACTTGCAGCTTGTGGGAATACAGATCAAGCAGAACCGAATGAAGGTGAAGAGACAAAGCAAACGGAATCAGCATTTCCAGTCACGATTACAGATGCATTCGATCATGAAATTACACTTGAAGAAAAACCGGAGCGAGTCGTTTCTCTCATTCCGAGTAATACGGAGACATTATTTGCATTAGGTTTAAACGAAGAAATCGTCGGTGTTTCAGAGTTTGATAATTACCCTGAAGAAGCAGCAGACAAAGAGAAAGTTGGGGGCATGGAACTGAATCTTGAAAAAATTATCTCGCTAGAACCTGATGTCGTGTTTGCACATGAATCAGATGCACATAATTCTGAAGAAGGACTCGACCAATTGCGTGATGCGAACATTGCGGTTATTGTCGTCAACGATGCATCCTCTTTCGAAGATACATATACATCGATTCGCATGATGGCGAAAGCGACAGGTACAACGGAGTACGGGAATGAAATGATTGACACAATAAAAACAAAAGTAGCTGACATTGAAGAAAAAGCAAAAGAAATTAAAGAAGAAGTGAAAGTTTGGGTGGAAGTGGACCAAGATTTATATACGACCGGAAAAAACACATTTATTGATGAAATGCTAACGATTATTCGTGCTGAGAACGTTGCTGGTGATCAAGAGGGCTGGGTGCAATTTACTGAAGAGGACGCCGTAAACTTAAATCCAGACGTCATTGTGACAACGTACGGTGACTACGTTGAAAATCCGAAGGCTGACATTCTTGCTAGAGAAGCCTGGCAAGACGTTGCAGCTGTGAAGAATGAACGCGTCTATGATGTTCATCCTGATCTTGTTTCACGGCCTGGCCCACGTTTAGCTGAAGGGATCGAAGAACTTGCAAAAGTTATCTATCCAGACGTATTTGGCAAATAAATTTATAGCATACAGTGCTGCGATCGTGTTTACGCTCGCAGCGATGATGATCGGAGTATCAATAGGAAGTGTGTCGATTCCCATTACTGAGGTCGCTTACATATTTAGCCAATCTGTCTTTCAGATTGATCTCGGGTCTCATGTTGACGAATCAACAACAAATATCGTCATGAAAATTCGCTTGCCCCGAGTTGTCCTCGCTTTTTTGGTGGGAGCATCACTCGCTATTTGTGGAGCAGCATTTCAAGGCTTATTAAAAAATCCACTTGCCGATCCATATACACTCGGTGTTTCATCGGGAGCATCCGTAGGGGCTGTTGTCGTTCTTTTCTACGGCGTGACAATTTTCGGTCCATTTACATTACCAATTTTTGCAATTATCGGTGGCTTTTTTACGATTTTAGCTGTTATTACATTTGCACGTGTCGTCCAAAAGACACTTTCTATGGAAACAATCATTTTGACGGGCATTATCGTAAGTTCTTTTTTAGGCTCGTTATTATCACTAATGGTTGCATTAAGCGGGGAGGAGTTACGACAAATTATTCATTGGCTGCTCGGTAGTGTTAGTATGCGTGGCTGGAGCTATACGTTTATGATGCTGCCATTTTTCATTATTGGCAGTCTTCTCCTACTGTTTAGCAGCAGTGAGCTTAATGCGCTTTCGTTCGGAGAAGAGCGAGCACATCATCTCGGTGTTAACGTCCAAATTCGGAAAATGCTCATCCTATTATCTGCCTCGGTTGTTACAGGTGCAGCGGTTGCTGTGTCTGGAACCATTGGCTTTGTCGGGCTCGTTATTCCGCATATCGTCCGTCTCGTATTTGGAACTGACCATCGCCACCTTCTCCCACTGTCTATTTTTTACGGCGGAAGCTTTCTAATACTAGCCGATCTTTTTGCTCGCACGATTGTCGCTCCAGTTGAGCTTCCAATCGGTGTCATTACGGCAATTATCGGAGCACCTGTGTTTGCCATCATCTTATTTCGGCAACGCAGAGAAAGAAGTGTGTGACTATGTTAAAAATAGAGCAGTTGACTGGTGGATATGGCGGAAAACCTATCATAAAGGATGTTAATTTTTCAGTTAAAAAAGGCGAATTCTTTGGAATTCTCGGCCCGAATGGAAGTGGGAAAACGACACTTTTAAAGATGTTATCAGGTGTTCATCCAATCACAAGCGGGTCGATTAGCATGAAAGGGAAGCAACTACACGCTTACACAGCTAAAGAGCTGGCACGGGTGCTGGCAGTGCTTCCGCAAACGATGGAGCAGTCGTATACATATTCGGTAAAGGAAGTTGTTTCGCTAGGCCGTTATGCATATCAACGAGGGTTCTTTAAAACGTTATCCGCCGAGGATGAACGAAAAATAACCGATGCAATGCAACAAGTGAACATATCGAAATTTGCGAACAAGTCGATCCACGCGTTAAGTGGAGGAGAGCGGCAACGAACGTACCTCGCTCAGGCGTTAGCACAGGAGCCGGAACTGCTCCTCCTTGATGAGCCAACAAATCATCTTGATTTATCTCATCAAAAAAACTTACTTGATACGCTACGCAAATGGACTGAAGAGAAAGGCTTAACGATTTTAGCGGTTTTTCACGATTTAGATTTGGCGAGCCTTTATTGCGATCGATTATTAATGTTACATGACGGTCACGTACATTCACTTGCAACACCAGCCGAAGTTCTTCGCGAGGAAGCAATCGAGCATGTTTACAAAACAAAAACGAAACGACTCATCCATCCTGAACGTTCGCGTCCGCTTATGACGATCTTGCCAAAAAAGTTAAAAAGTGAACGAGAATCAATTTCATTAAGAGACATACGAATCGAGCAAACGGATGAGTTAATTACGCTGTCCTTTCCATTTCCATTGAAGACATTGTCGTCAGCTGTCATCGGCTCAGGCTTTGCTTGGAAACAAACGTTTGTGAATCGTCATGTAGATAAAGACTATCATCCAGATGATCCGATGGTTGAATACATTCATTTTTTAAAAACACACGGCTTTGTAATTGATGACACAGTGGCGATGATGACTGCAGCGATTCTTGCCAATTATAGCTATCGATATGTTAAGACGGAAAAGTTTGAATTACTCGCTGTTGTCACTGCTGGCATTGGAAATGCCGTTGATGTTTCGAAAGCGAAGCAACACGTTTGGGATGAAGATGAAATCGGAACGATTAATAGCTGGGTAGTCATTAATGGACATTTAACCGACGAAGCGTTCATTCAAGCAATGATGACAGCGACAGAGGCTAAGTCGAAAGCTTTGTTTAATGAAAAAGTGGTCGACCCAGTGACGAATACTATCGCGACAGGAACATCGACCGATAGCATCCTCATAAGTGCGACACAGCGCGGTGAGACGTTACAATATGCAGGAACGATAACAGCACTTGGAAAAGAAATTGGGGAAGCGGTCTATGAATGTACGCTTGAAGCGTTACGCAAAGGACGAGAAACATCATGATGAACCATCTGTTTGCGATTACACTTGCTTATCTGATCGACAGACTTATCGGTGATCCATCATCCGTTCCGCATCCCGTTCGGATGATTGGGAAAGGAATTGCACGACTCGAACAGTTGTTAAATCGCGGGAGCATGAAACGAGTGAACGGGATCATATTAATTATGCTTATCGTCACGATCATTTTCAGCCTCGCTTACGTTATCGTTTATTTTGCTTATCAATTGCACATCGTCGTCGGCATTGGTATTGAAGCGATTCTCATTGCAACGACAATTGCGACAAAAGGGCTTGCAGATGCAGCGTATGACGTGTATAGACCACTTGAAAAAAATGATTGGCGTACTGCA
>DKGN01000152.1 GCA_002453275.1 Caryophanales bacterium UBA6769 | reverse complement strand
TCGCCCGAAATTACAAGGCTTTGAATCAGGCTCCCAAGTAAACGCGGACTTATTTACACAAATTATGAAAAATACGCTGCAACATTTAAATATAGAGCCAGATAGCAAGGTAGAAACACCGACTGATCTGGATGGTGATGGTATTGAAGGCTTAACATTAGATGATTTTACTGGCTCCTCTTTAGAGAAGGTTAAGCAACAGCTTGAACAAAAAGGGCTAAAGGTTGAAGCATTAGGAAATGCTGACAGTAAGATCGAAAAACAAATTCCCTTTCCAGATTCGACTGTGCTACAAGGTGAACGCGTCGTACTAAAAGGGACTGGAAATATACAGATGCCGGACATGAAGAATTGGTCATTAGCTGATGCATTAAAGGTTGTTGAGTTGTTAAATTTACAATCTGAAATAAAAGGTAATGGCTTTGTTGCAAAGCAAAGTATAAAGGAAAAAGAACATGTTCGTGAAAACGACAAACTTACAATTGAACTTGCACCACCTTCGAGTACTTCGAAAGACAAGTCTAATTAGTGACGGACAAACATATATTTGAAACGTAGATAAGTAGTTTAGGGGAGGTCCTCACCTTGCGCGTTTCAAATGTAACAGTACGTAGAAGGTTAATTATTACATTTTTTGTAGGTCTTGTTATTTTCGTCGTCCTACTTACGAGATTAGGGTATGTTCAAATTGTAAAGGGAGAATGGCTCACAGATAAAGCAAAGGACTCCTGGAGTCGAAATATTCCCTTTGAAGCAGAGCGCGGAGAAATTTTAGATCGGAATGATGTTCCTTTAGCGACAAACGTTAGTGCTCCTTCTATTCTCGTTGTCCCTAGGCAAGTCGATGATGCGAGTAGTGCCGCGGAGCAACTTGCCTCGATCTTAAACATGGAAAAAACTAAAGTATATGAAATTTTAACAAAAAAAGCATCGTCCCAATGGATTCATCCCGAGGGGCGCAAAATTTCAAACGAAAAGGCTAATGAAATTCGCAAGTTGCGAATCCCAGGAATTTATATCGCAGAGGATAATAAACGTCACTACCCATTTGGAAGCTACTTATCCCATGTTCTTGGTTTTGCTGGAATTGATAACCAGGGACTTACAGGACTCGAACAATACTATGATGAAAAACTAAATGGAGAAAAAGGCCAAGTTGAATTTTATGCAGATGCAAAAGGAAACCGAATGCCCTTTTTATCCGACGATTATACACCTGCGAAAAGTGGACTAGATCTAAAATTAACGATTGATTCAAGAGTACAAACGATTATGGAACGAGAACTAGACAATGCAGAAACAGCGTATCGCCCTGACGGGGCTTTAGCGATTGCAATGAATCCGAATACTGGTGAAATATTAGGGATGTCAAGTAGGCCCGATTTTAACCCCGAAAAGTATCGCGAAGTTCCACCCGAAATATATAATCAAAATAAACCTGTCTGGAGCACGTATGAGCCTGGTTCAACCTTTAAAATTATTACACTTGCTGCGGCACTAGAAGAAGATAAAATCGATCTGGAACAGGATCACTTTCACGATCCGGGCTATGTTAAAGTAGCGAATGCGCGCCTAAGATGCTGGAAATCGGGTGGACATGGCAGTCAAAGTTATTTAGAAGTTGTTGAAAACTCATGTAACCCTGGCTTCGTTAACATGGGTCAAAAATTAGGAAAAGATACTTTGTTTTCTTATATAAGAAAATTTGGATTTGGCGAAAAAACAGGAATAGATTTACAAGGTGAAGGTACAGGGATTTTATTTAAGCCTCAACAAATAGGACCAGTAGAACTCGCAACAACATCTTTTGGTCAAGGTGTTTCAGTTACTCCGATTCAGCAAGTCACTTCCGTATCTGCTGCGATAAATGGTGGGTATGTTTATGAACCGTTTCTAGCAAAAGAGTGGATTGATCCAGAGACAAACAGCATCGTTCAACGGATAACCCCAAAAAAGAAACGTGAAGTAATTTCGGAAGAAACGTCCGCTAAAATTCGCAAGTCTTTAGAGAGCGTTGTCGCCAAAGGAACAGGTAGAAACGCATATGTTGATGGATACCGCGTTGGAGGCAAGACAGGGACCGCTCAAAAAGCTGTTGGAGGAAAATATTTAACGAATAATTACATCGTGTCGTTCATCGGCTTCGCTCCTGCAGATGATCCACAAATTATCGTCTACGTAGCTGTCGATAATCCGAAAGGGATTGTTCAATTTGGAGGAACAGTAGCTGCGCCAATAGCGGGAAATATTATTAAAGACAGTCTTAGCGTGATGGATGTTAAAAAAAGAAAGAAACAAATTGAAAAAGAAATGACATGGACTGACGACCCACTTATAGAAGTTCCCGATTTAAAAGGGAAGACAGTAAAAGAAATACGTAATGCTTTTTATAATTTGAAAATTGATCAAGCAGGTGACGGAGACGAAGTGATGTACCAATCTCCGACTGCAGGTACAAAAGTTAAAGAAGGTTCAACAATTCGGATATATTTAGGTGACAAAACCTCGCCTTCAGATTAAAATAAATAAGGCAGATTTAAGCCAAGCGAAACTGCTTGGCTTCTTTCATACAACGCCCGAGAGGATTGTGACATGAATGAAACTGGAAGATCTAATCGAGCATTTGTTTATAAAAAATTGGCTAAGAAAAGGTAACCCTACCATTCAATCGATTGAAATGGATTCACGCCATACGACGGAAGGTAGCTTATTCGTTTGCATAAATGGCTTCACAGTCGATGGTCATGATTATGCCAAGCAAGCAGTTGAGAATGGGGCTGTCGCTTTAATTGTTGAACGCCCTTTACAACTAGATGTTCCGACAATTTTAGTTAAAGATTCACAACGGGCGATGGCAATTCTTGCTAATGCCTTTTATGATTCACCGACAGACAAACTTACATTAGTAGGAATAACAGGAACAAATGGCAAAACGACGACAACGTTTATGATTGACAAAATATGTGAAGATGCTGGTCAAAAAACAGGAAGAATTGGCACGATAAATACAAAAGTCAATGATGTGGAATATGAAGTAGCAAATACAACACCTGAATCACTTTCATTACAAAAACTTTTTCATAAGATGGTGGATGGTGGAACAGATACTGCAATTATGGAAGTATCATCACACGCTTTACACTTAGGCCGGGTTCGAGGTTGTGATTATGATGTAGCTGTGTTTACTAATCTTTCTCAAGATCACTTAGACTATCATAAGACGATGGCTGCATATAAACAGGCAAAAGGAATTCTTTTTTCCCAGTTAGGAAATACATATAATAAAAATAGGAAAAAACTCGCAATTTTAAACAGCGATGATGAAGCTTCGTCCTATTTTAAAACAATAACAGCGGCAGAAGTGATCACATATGGAATTAATGACAAGGCTGACATTACAGCAGAAAATATTAGAATGGCAAGTGATGGAGCAAGCTTTTTACTGCGAACACCGTTCGGTGACACGGATGTTAAAATGAATCTACTCGGAACATTTAGCATTTATAATGCGCTCGCCTCTACCGCAACATGTCTTGCTTTAGGAATACCGCTATCTTCGATCAAATCTAGTTTGCAACAGATTGAAGGTGTGCCTGGCAGATTTGAATTAATCGATGAAGGACAGTCTTACACTGTTCTTGTCGACTATGCACACACTCCAGATAGTCTGGAGAATGTGTTAAAAACGATCAAAGAATTTGCAAAAGGGAAAGTCATTGTCGTGGTCGGTTGTGGTGGTGATCGTGATAAGCAGAAGCGCCCGATTATGGGTTCACTCTCCGTTCACTATGCAGATCTTGCAATATTTACGTCGGATAATCCGAGAAATGAAGATCCACATGACATCATTCGAGATATGACGACGAATGTTGAAGGGAATTACGAAACAATTATTAGTCGAAAAGAAGCAATTGCCTACGCGATTGAGCAAGCGAAGGGCGATGATGTCATATTAATTGCTGGAAAAGGTCATGAAACAGAACAAATCGTTCGGGATGAAGTAATCGCATTTGATGATCGCGATGTTGCTCGTGAAATGATAAAGGAGTTAAAGGCATGAAACAGCAGCTCTCTTTTTTTTCGTCAATTGGCGAAGAGGCGATTGGACCACTAGAAAAACATGTTACAATTAATGAGGTATTTATCGATAGTCGCAAAAAAGCAAAAAACAGTTTATTTATCCCAATTATAGGTGAACGTTTTGATGGGCATGAATTCATTGAGGATGCAATTAGGAATGGGGCAGTCGCAACGTACTGGCAAAAGGATAGACTTATACCCGAGCATCTTACAAACAAGATTAACTTTATTCTTGTTGAGGATACATTGCAAGCTTTACAAAGCCTATCCGCACATTATTTAGCCACGGTTAAGCCAATTGTTATTGCGATTACTGGCAGCAATGGCAAAACGACTACGAAAGATCTCGTTGCATCCGTTTTAAACGATACATACAAAACTTATAAAACCCAGGGGAATTTAAATAATCATATCGGCATGCCCTTAACGATTTTATCGATGGATGAAAGTTGCGAAGTTCTTATTCTAGAAATGGGAATGAACAATCTTGGTGAGATCTCTTTCCTCAGTCAACTTGCTCAACCAGACTATGCCATTATAACGAACATTGGTGATTCTCACTTGGAACAATTAGAAAGTCGAGAAAAAATTGCGCAAGCAAAAATGGAAATTCGGGATGGACTGGAAGCTCAAGGAAAAATGATAATCGATGGAGATGAACCACTGCTTGCCTCCATGCAAAAGGATAACCAAGTTATTTCTTGTGGTTACGGCGAACATTGTGATATCCAGATTATGAATGTTCAAGGAAATGAAGATGGACAGAGCTTCCAAATAAATAGTGAACATCCGTCCTATTATATAAAAATGCTAGGAAAGCATAATGTGAAAAATGCACTTTATGCAATCGCGATTGCCAAAAAATTAAAAGTAAAAGAAAAGGACATAAAAACAGGTCTAGAACGTTTGCAATTAACAGGCATGCGACTCGAGCGCATGCGAGGTAAAAAAGGCTCGCTCTTAATTAATGATGCGTATAACGCAAGTCCGACTTCGATGATCGCTAGTTTGGATACGTTAAGTGTATTAACTGAATTTCCAAATAAGGTCGCTATCCTAGGGGATATGTATGAATTAGGCGCTCACGAGGAAGCACTGCATCGAAAAGTAGCCCAGGCTATCAATGATAATATCCAGACCGTCATTTGTATTGGAGAAAAGGGTCAATGGATTGGAGAAGCTTTGCGTGATAGAAGGTGGAATGGCTCCCTCTATTTTTGTAAGACGAAAGAGGAAGCAAAAACTAAAATAGAAAAAATAATATCAAAAGACACAGCCATTTTATTTAAAGCATCTCGTGGCATGCAACTTGAAACGTTACTAGATACATTCGTTTGTCGTGAGTAAGAAGAGGGGTTTTTTAACATGCTTGTAAAAACGCTTATTTATACACTTTTAGGGGCTTTTTTGATTGCCGTTGTGCTATCTCCTTTTGTAATCCCATTTTTAAAACGGCTGAAATTTGGCCAAAGTATTCGTGATGAAGGACCGAAATGGCATCAAAAAAAGTCTGGCACACCGACAATGGGCGGTGTAGTCATCTTATTATCTGGGTTAGCTTCTGCAGGGATTGCGATTATGTATCAACTAGATATCACTATTGAAATTATCTTGCTCGTTTTTGTTACTTTAGGCTATGGTATTATCGGCTTTATCGATGACTTTATTAAGGTTGTGTTAAAAAGAAATCTAGGCTTGACTTCAAAGCAAAAACTAATCGGCCAATTGTTTATCGCGGTCATATTTTATGTTGGATTACGAATGTTAGATCACTCTACATTATTAATGATCCCAGGGACAGACCTATCAATAGACCTTGGTCTACTTTATCCTATTCTCGTTATCTTTATGCTCGTGGGTGCATCCAACGCCGTTAACTTAACAGATGGGCTTGATGGACTGTTAGCAGGGACTGGTGCTATAGCGTTTGGGACATTTGCTGTCTTAAGTTGGAACTTGTTTGAGTTTCATATTGCTATTTTCTGTGTAGCTCTAGTTGGAGCGATGCTAGGATTCCTAGTATTCAATGCACATCCCGCAAAAGTATTTATGGGTGATACCGGATCGTTAGCGTTAGGAGGAGCAATTGCAGCCATTGCGATATTAACGAAGATGGAACTTTTGCTCGTTGTCATTGGAGGCGTTTTTGTTATTGAGACGTTGTCTGTAATTATTCAAGTTATCTCATTTAAAACAACGGGTAAACGAGTATTTAAAATGACACCGATACATCACCATTATGAACTTTCAGGCTGGTCTGAATGGCGTGTTGTTGTCACTTTTTGGGTTATTGGTTTTCTTTGCTCGGCGCTTGGAATTTATTTAGAGGTGTGGATGTAGCATGAAAAATACGAATAAATATAAAGACAAGCAAATTCTTGTGATTGGTTTGGCAAAAAGTGGGTATTCTGCAGCTATGCTCTTGCATCAATTAGGTGCCACAATCATTGTAAATGATATAAAACCATGCGAAGAGAATAAACGGGCAGAGGAACTTAAGCGAAAAGGTATTGACGTTGTTTGCGGGTCACACCCACTCACATTACTGGAAAATATTGAACTAATCGTTAAAAATCCAGGCATCCGTTATGATAACCCGTTAATTATTGAAGCCGAAAAGCGAGACATTCCGATTATTACAGAAGTAGAACTTGCCTGGGACGTATCCGAGGCTGAATTTATTGGGATTACAGGTTCAAATGGAAAAACGACGACAACAATGCTAGTAACTAAACTGTTGCAAGCGGATGACAAACATCCAATAGAGGCAGGCAATATAGGAACAGTTGTCTCTGATGTAGCTACAAAAGCGACAACAAAAAATGTCATCGTCACGGAGCTCTCAAGCTTTCAGTTGATGGGAACATTAGAATTTCGACCGAAAGTGTCCGTATTATTAAATATTTTTGATGCGCATCTTGATTATCATGGAACGAAAGAGGCTTATATTAAGGCGAAAGCAAAATTATTTGTTAATCAGTCGCAATCTGACTTTATTGTTTATAACTACGACGATGAGCTCGTTCGATCTGTCGTGAAGAAGAGTCATGCCATTCCGATTCCATTTTCACGCAAGAAGCCTCTTGATCGAGGGGCGTATATTCATGGTGATGCCATTTACTTTAATCGTGAGCACGTTGCCTCAACAGATGTTATTGCATTGCCCGGAGCACATAATTTAGAAAATGTATTAGCTGCTGTTGCAACTGCTAAGCTGTACGGTGTTCGCAATGATTCGATTGAACGAGTGTTAAAAACATTTCAAGGGGCAAAACATCGATTAGAGTACATAACATCGTTAAATAGTAGAAAGTTTTTTAATGATTCAAAGGCGACAAATATATTGGCAACCGAAAAAGCCATTCGTTCTTTTCAAGAACCAGTTATTTTAATAGCTGGAGGGCTTGATCGGGGGAATGGATTTGATGAATTAATTCCAGCTTTACAAAAGCATGTAAAGTCTGTTATATCTTTAGGTGAAACAGCACGCAAGTTACAAAAAACAGCACAGCGTGCTGGAGTGAAGCAAGCTGAAATTGTTAATACGATGGAAGATGCCGTGGCATCAGCTTATGAATTATCGGCCGCAGGCGATGTGATATTACTCTCTCCTGCTTGTGCCAGTTGGGATGAATACAAGACATTTGAAGAAAGAGGAGACATGTTTGTAAATAGCGTGCATAAATTAAAAGTGTGACAGGCTGTTAACGTTAATCAGAATGTTGCGAAATGAAGTTTTGGGATGTGATTTCGCATGATAAAAAAGAGAGATAAGCCTGATTATTTATTGATTATAACAACACTTACTTTATTAGCAGTTGGACTAATTATGGTATACAGTGCGAGCGCTATTTGGGCTGACCATCGTTTTTCCGATCCTTTCTTTTTTGCTAAACGACAAGTTCTTTTTTCTATTATCGGTATTTTGGCGATGCTATTCATTATGAACATTGATTACTGGGTTTGGCGTACATGGGCAAAAGTGATACTCATCATCTGTTTTATCCTTTTAGTTATTGTTTTAATTCCTGGTATTGGGCTCGTTCGAGGCGGCGCGAGAAGTTGGCTAGGGATCGGAGCTTTTTCAATTCAGCCTTCAGAGTTCATGAAAATAGCAATGATCATTTTTTTAGCACGTTATTTAGCTCACAATCAAAAAATGATTACCTCATTTCGTAAAGGTATCTTACCTTCTTTATCATTAGTATTTGTAGCTTTTGCTATTATCATGTTGCAACCTGATTTAGGGACAGGTGCAGTTATGGTAGGTACGTGTATCGTTATGATTTATATAGCGGGAGCTAGACTTTCGCACTTTTTTGGACTAGGACTTGTTGGTGTAGCTGGTTTAGTAGGGCTTATCATTTCGGCTCCTTATCGGATTAAGCGAATAACCTCTTATCTTGATCCGTGGAGTGACCCACTTGGGAGTGGATTTCAGATTATCCAGTCGCTCTATGCTATTGGTCCTGGTGGTATTATGGGACTCGGGCTCGGGCAAAGTCGGCAAAAGTTTTTTTATTTACCTGAACCGCAAACTGATTTTATATTTTCAATCCTTGTGGAAGAGACAGGTTTTTTAGGCGGAGCTTTTGTATTAGCCTTATTTTGTATTATGCTCTGGAGAGGGATTAGCATTGCTAGTGGGGCACCAGATACATTTGGGAGTTATTTAGCAATCGGAATTATTGGTATGCTCGTTATTCAAGTTGTGATTAATATAGGCGTTGTTACTGGTCTCATGCCTGTAACAGGAATTACCCTTCCATTCCTTAGTTATGGAGGTTCTTCATTAACGCTTATGCTTTGCAGTGTAGGAATTTTGTTAAATATAAGTCGATTTGCAAGGTATTGAAGTTACGATTAAGGAATGCACAATGTCAGAGTTGTTTGGAAAGGAAGAAAAGATGGAAAAGTTCGCACAACAGCTAGAAAAAGAAAATATCGGAAAAATTTTGTTGAACGAACCACTAGCAAAGCATACAACAATTCGAATAGGTGGACCTGCAGAGCTTTATGTTGAGCCTCAGGATATTGCAAGTTTAGAAAAATTAATGGGTTTTATTAATGAAGAAGCACTGCCGTGGTTCGTCATTGGACGCGGTTCGAACCTATTAGTGAAAGACGGTGGAATTAAAGGTACTGTCATCAATATTTCAAAAGGGATAGAACATTTGGAGTTCGTTGATAATGAAAAAATTATCGTTGGTGGTGGTTATCCACTAATAAAGTTAGTGACTATTATTAGTCGAAAGGGCTTATCTGGTCTTGAGTTTGCTGGTGGTATACCTGGTTCCGTTGGTGGGGCTGTTTATATGAATGCTGGAGCACATGGGTCAGATATGTCAAAAATCGTCACTCGTGTTCGCGTACTTTTTCCTGATGGGACGCTGAAGTGGCTGACGAATAAGGAAATGGAGTTTTCTTATCGGACGTCCCTATTGCAAAGGAAACAAGGAATCGTTGTTGAAGTTGAACTACAATTGCAAAGTGGATATAAAGATAGCATCGTCGCTTTAATGAAAAAGCATAAAGACTATCGTCGTGATACGCAGCCATGGAATGATCCTTGCTGTGGAAGTGTCTTTCGGAATCCGTTACCAGAACATTCAGGCGCCCTTATTGAAAAAGCGGGGTTAAAAGGGAAGCAAATTGGTGGAGTTATGATTTCGAACTTACATGGAAACTTTATTGTGAATGTCAATCAAGCCGAAGCGAAAGCCGACGATGTCCTAATGTTAATAAAATATGTTAAAAAAACGATAAAAGAAAAATTTGGAATAGAACTAGAAACTGAGGTTGAGGTCATCGGTTCAGCTCAATAAAAACACCTTTTATGAAGGTGTTTTTTTGTATGAAATTACATAAATAAGGAGGATTTTACGTTCGTGATGAACGAAAGATATATGCTATAATGAAGACAATAAATCATTTTTTTAGTTCGTTTACGGAGGAGTACAATGAAAAATGGGAAGGTCATAACGATAGAAGACCGAATTCCAAAACTTAAAGAAGAGAGGAAGCGCAGAGCTAATCGGCGTTTAATCATTTACATATCTCTCTTTTTTTTGTTAATCTTGCTTGTTGTTTATTTACAATCCCCATTAAGCAAGGTAGGCAAAGTGAACGTTGAAGGAAATTATTACGTACCGAATGCTGAAATTATTAAGTCTGGTGGTTTGACTAAAGATGTAAGTTTTTGGAACGTTAAAACAGAACAGATAGAAAATAAAATCATGAAGGATCATGTTCATGTCTCAAGTGTTGATCTTCGTAAGAGGCTACCGAACACCATTATCGTTGAGGTGAAAGAGCTCTCACGAGTTGCCTATTTAAATGAAAAAGGTAACTTTTATCCGATTTTAGAAAATGGACAAGTCCTTGACAAGCTATCTTCAGAAGAAACTCCAATTAATGCACCTATTTTAGTAAATTTAAACAAAGCGAAGGTAGAGGAGATGGCGGCCGAATTAAAAAAAGTACCGCAAAGTTTAATTCAAAGAATTTCCGAAATTCAATTTACCCCGTCTGATACGGTATCTTATGACTTGATTATTTATATGAATGATGGGTTCGAAGTAAGGACATCTGTAAGAAACTTTGCAAATAATATAAATAAATACCCCGCCATCGTTCAACAAATTGAAGAAGGCAAAAATGGGGTTATCCATCTAAATGTAAGCTCGTATTTTGAAGAGCATAAGAATGAGGAGAATGAGGAGGAAACTACATTTGAAAGTGAAGGGTAAACATGTTATTTATTCTCTCGTTCTCTTAGTTGTTGGATTTATGCTCGCATATTCATACCAATTTACATTGAAAGACAAGAACCTCGGTTCAATTACAGAAAATGAATGGCAAAAAAGAACGAGCCTTCGGGATGAAATTTTACTTACGCAAAATAATAATGCTAGTTTATTAAATGAGCTAAAAGAGCTCCAAGAGGAAGTTCGAAATATTGAATATGAGCAAGCTGAAAATGAACAAAAAGCCCGTGAGTTTGTAACTGAACTTGAAAAATTAAGAGTCGTGACAGGCTCTGTCAAAGTTAAAGGACCAGGTGTGACCGTTTCATTAAGAGACGCCGCCTATATAGCTGAACAAGACAATCCAAACAATTATCTCGTTCATGAACACCATATCCAAAAAGTCGTATATGAACTGTTAATTGCTGGAGCTGAAGCAATTTCAATTAATGGTCAACGAATTTCACAGCAATCGTACATATTATGTATTGGACCTGTAGTTGAAGTTGATGGAGTACAAAACTTTGCACCATTTGAAATTTCAGCAATCGGTGATCCAGAGTTGATGTTATCCTCTTTAAACTTAAAAGGCAATGTAAAGGACCAATTAGTTGAAAGCGGAATCGAAGTCACGATTGAAAAAAACAATGAACTTATAATGGAACCTTTTTTAATTGGGAAAGGAAGAGAGGCTTGAAGCCACAGTCATTAATTGTTTTTACTTTAAGCACACTTATCCTCGGCTTCATGTTAGCCGTTCAATTTCAAACAGTGAAAAACCCAGTTGAGCGAGATACGAGAAATATGTGGGAGCTTCGAGAAGCACTAGAAAAAGAAAAGCAACAACAAATGCAGTTAAATAACAAAATTGAAGAGTACGAGCTTCTTCTAGATGAATATCAACAAAACTCTGATAAGCAAAAGATGATGACAATGGAAGAAGCCTTACAAAAGCTTCAAAGAGATGCTGGTTTAACAACAGTAGCAGGTAAAGGGATAATTCTGCAAATTGAGCCACTTTTTCAAGAGGAACTTATCGGTGAGCAAGTTCCTACACTTGGCCCAGATTTACTTATGCGTCTTATCAATCAATTAAATACTTTTGGAACGAACCATATTGTGATTGGAAACAATAGAATAATTTCAAGAACTGCAATTAGAGATGTTGATGGCACGACATTTATTAACAATCGTCCTTTGCAGGAATTGCCAATTGAGATCAAAGTGATTTCTGATGATGTTTCTAAGCTCTACGACCAACTGAAAGGTTCAAAGATAATCGATGAATTTGCGAAAGATAATTTAGCGCTCACACCAGAATTGAAAAATCAAATTTATTTAGAACCTTACGACCGGAAAATAACAGTCCAATATATGGAACAATTTAAGGAGGGCTCGTAATGTGGCTCCCGCTCTTTGGTCTTTTAATTGGCATCTTGTTAGGCTTTTTCACTGAGATACGGGTGCCAGCAGAATATACACAATACCTCTCTATTGCTGTATTAGCAGCGTTGGATACGCTATTTGGAGGTATACGTGCACATTTACAATCTACTTTTGATGATCGTGTATTTATTTCAGGATTTTTCTTTAATATAATCCTTGCAGCAAGTTTAGCTTTTCTCGGTGTTAATCTTGGTGTAGACTTGTATTTAGCAGCAATATTTGCCTTCGGTGTTCGCTTATTTAATAATATTGCGATTATCCGACGTATTTTTTTAACAAAATGGTCTGAAAAACGTAAAAACAAATGAAAATCTTTCTAAAAAAAAGGGAATTCCCTCATTAATGTGGAATAGACTCTTTAATCGCTCTAAAAAAAAGACTAACGATTTGCAGTACTAAAGATAAGGTGGTGCCAACGGTTGAACAACAATGATATTTTTGTCAGTTTAGACATCGGAACATCAAGTATAAAAGTAATCATTGGAGAAATGGTGAATGAGTCCTTAAATATAATAGGCGTTGGAACGGCTCCTTCTGAAGGAATTAATAAAGGTGCCATTGTCGATATAGATGAAACAGTTCGCTCAATTAAGAATGCGATCGAGCAAGCGGAAAGAATGGTTGGCGTTCGAATTGAATCCGTCATCGTCGGTGTCGGGGGCAATCATGTTCAACTTCAGCCATGTCATGGTGTTGTCGCTGTTTCTAGTGAGGATCGTGAAATTCGGAATGAAGATGTAGTTCGTGTTATAGAAGCAGCTGAAGTCGTGCATATTCCACCAGAACGTGAGATTATTGATGTCATTCCTCGTCAATTTATTGTTGATGGCTTAGATGAAATTAACGATCCGCGAGGAATGATTGGTGTCCGTTTAGAAATGGAAGGAACTATTATTACCGGCTCCAAAACAATTTTACATAATTTGTTAAGGTGTGTAGAACGTGCAGGATTAATTATTGCCGATATTTGTTTACAGCCGATTGCAGCTGGTTCGATTGCACTCTCCAAAGATGAAAAAGATCTTGGTGTCGCATTGCTTGATATCGGTGGAGGTTGTACAACGGTCTCCATTTTTGAAGATGGTTTTTTGGCAAAAACAACTGTTATTCCATTGGGCGGAGAACATATTACAAAGGACATCTCTGTTGGCTTAAGAATTTCTACTGATGAAGCCGAGAGAATCAAAACTAAACATGGACATGCTTTCATTGATTTATCTTCTGATGAAGAAATATTTAAGGTTACTAGAATTGGAAGCTCACAAGAGGAAGAATATAATCAATTTGAAATTTCACATATTATTGAAGCAAGAGTAACGGAAATGATTGAATTCGTTGCAGAAGAGTTAAAAAACCTCGGTTATTCAAATCTACCAGGTGGATTTGTATTGACAGGTGGGGTTGCATCAATGCCAGGGGTTCTTGAACTCTCACAATATATTTTCGAGAATAATGTGAGACTTGCTGCACCAGATTACCTTGGTGTTCGTGAACCTAAATATACAGTTGGAGTTGGCTTAATCCAATTTACTCATCGGAACGTAAAAATTCAAGGTAGAGAAGTAGCTACTGCAATCAGCTCAGACATTTCTCCAAAACCGAAAAAGAAAGCAGCTGAGCAGAAGCAAAAGCGTGATGATGAGTCAGGTAATGGTGTTGTGACAAGAGTAAAGAGCTTCTTTGGTTCTTTTTTTGATTAGGACGTAAGGGTGACTTTCAAAACTTAGGAGGATTAACATGTTGGAATTCGATACAGATATTCATCAATTAGCAAGAATTAAAGTAATTGGCGTCGGTGGCGGTGGAAGTAATGCTGTGAATCGTATGATTGAACATGGAGTACAGGGCGTTGATTTCATAGCAGTTAACACAGATGCACAGGCTTTAAATTTATCTTTAGCAGAAACGAAATTACAAATTGGTACAAAGCTAACGAGGGGTCTCGGGGCGGGGGCAAATCCTGAGATTGGAAAAAAAGCTGCAGAAGAAAGTAAAGAACAAATTTCGGAAGCACTTAACGGCGCTGATATGGTCTTTGTAACTGCCGGAATG
>DKGN01000109.1 GCA_002453275.1 Caryophanales bacterium UBA6769 | reverse complement strand
TAGCTGCTTGTGGTCCACGGTTTCCTTCGACGATTTCGAATTCAACGTCTTGACCTTCTTCAAGAGTTTTGAAACCTTCAGATTGGATAGCTGAGAAATGAACGAATACGTCATCTCCATCTTCGCGCTCAATGAAACCAAAACCTTTTTCTGCGTTAAACCATTTAACTTTACCGTTTTGCATTATACAATTGCCTCCTAAAAAAATTGCACGTTTCGGTGCGTTTTACCAAAACCATTATGACTTCCTAAGTAAATTAAAGATAAAAAAACAACTTCTACACAAGGATTGTAACCATCGCTACCCCTTAATGTTTGAAGCTGCGCTGAACTTAAATCCTTAAATTTTTGAAAGAAGAACGATAATGATTTGACCTAACTATACAACAACAAAATATGAAAGTCAATTAAACTAAAAAAGATTATTTCCTAAAACTTCATATATTCTACAAAATTTGTTGCTATACTTGTTATTGTGCAACCATTGTAACGGGGTGAGAATAGTGAAAGAGATTATTTGTGAATGTGGACATGAAAATCCACACGGTACGATATTGTGTGAATCGTGTGGTAAGCCATTCGGAGAGGAAGAAAAATCAAATACGATTTTGAATATGAGATATGAAGGCTCTGCCCGTCGTTCACAGACGTATAAAAGAACGATAGTGGACAAAGTTTGGAATTTCTTTTCTTCTGTTAAGGTTGGAGTTTGGATAATTGTCCTTGTAGTCATCGCATCTGCGATTGGCACGCTTTTTCCTCAGGAAATGTACATACCCCCTGGTGAAACAGCGGCAACATATTATGAGGAGCAATACGGGATTGCCGGAACAATTTATTACAAGCTTGGGTTTCATAATTTATATAGTACTTGGTGGTACATTATTTTATTGGCCGCCTTAGGCACGTCAATTATTATTGCTAGTCTTGACCGAGTCATCCCGCTTTACCGGTCTTTGAACAACCAACGTGTTACTCGACATGATAGCTTTTTGAAAAGACAGCGTATTTTCGGTGTCACGGAGACAAAGGGAACGGATGATTTTGTTGATAAAGCGGAAGAAGTTTTAAAGAAAAAGCGTTACAACATTCGTAAAGAGAACGGGAATTTGTTAGCGGAAAAAAATCGGTTTTCGAGGTGGGGAGCGTACGTTAACCATACTGGGTTAATTATCTTTCTAATTGGAGCGATGTTACGTTTCTTTCCAGGAATGTATGTGGATGAAGTGTTACAGCTCCGCAATGGAGAAACGAAGGCAATTCCTGGCACAGATCGCGAATACTACTTGAAGAACAATGAGTTCCTAATTGAACTATATGACGATGAAGACGACGAAAAATTTGAAGGGGCCATTGAGACAACGGAGGGAGGACTCGTCGTAAAAAACTTCCAAACAAACGCGACATTGTAC
This sequence comes from Caryophanales bacterium UBA6769, assembly GCA_002453275.1. Classification (GTDB taxonomy): domain Bacteria; phylum Bacillota; class Bacilli; order Bacillales; family UBA6769; genus Pueribacillus. The sequence goes on along the minus strand of DKGN01000109.1, from coordinate 17,482 downwards.
GAGCGTGCGGGTGAGGTTATTGCAGGTCAAGAGCCTAAGCTAGTGAAAGTTAAAGATTACCCGATTCGAGTCAACTCACCACTGAAAGTCGGGGACTACGCATTATATCAAGTTGATTATCGGTTAAATGAATTTGTTTCCATGAACTTCGAGTTAGAACGTAAAAGTGATAACGAAAAGTTTGGTGATCTAACAATTGATTTATTAGATCCAGAAGATAAGTATGACTTAGGTGAAGGGTATGTCGTAGAGGTAATGGATTATTTTCCAGACTTTAAGTTTAATGAACAGGGTGAACCATCCACCCAATCAAAATCACCAAACAACCCGGCTTTCATCTTTAATATGATAACCCCTGAAACACCAGAAGGGGAAGTAAGCTTTGTTGCAATCCGACAAAATTTAGAACCGCTTGGCGAAACAAAGTATAAGCTTTCCTTTAGTGGAATAGAAACGACAGATTCAACCTTCCTAACCGTTCGCAAGGACCATACACTATGGATTTTAGCTGTCGGGGGTACGATATTTATGATTGGTGTTATTCAAGGAATGTATTGGCATCACCGCCGGATATGGTTAAGTCAAAAAGATAATGAAATTTGGATTTCAGGTCATACGAATAAAGGTTGGTATGGTTTGAAAAATGAAATGGATGATGTTGCAGTAAGCCTTGGATTAAATGCACCGACTGATCAAGTGGAAGAAAAAAACAAAGCAAATGAGTAAGGAAGGAGTTCTATAATGGCACAAGTAAGTTCAAATTTACTGTTAGTCGCTTTTATACTCTATTTAGTTGCTACGTTTGTGTTTGCGGGTTCAATCTCAAATAAGAAAACGAGCACAGACAAGCAACTGTTAAGAAATGCTCGCTGGGGAAAGCTCGGGATCGTAATTACGATTATAGGTTTTCTCTTCCAATTAGGGTATTTTATCACTCGTTGGATTGCGAGCGGTCATATTCCAAATAGTAACTTATTTGAATATACGACGTATTTTAGTATGGCAATTGTCCTAGCATTCCTAGTTATTCACTTTATGTATCGATTGAATGTTTTAGGTGTGATTGCCATGCCAATTGCGGTGCTAATTATCGCGTATGCTAGTGTATTTCCTCGTGATATACAGCCATTAATTCCAGCATTACAATCTAATTGGTTAGTTGTACATGTCTCAACTGTCGCACTCGCTCAAGGTGTTTTAGCAATTAGCTTTGTCGCAGGGTTACTTTATTTGTTGCGAGGCGTCGATCAAAGTGAAAAAAGCAAAGAGACTTTATGGTTGGAAGTTGTTCTTTATTCAATGATTAGCGTAGCTGCTTTCGTTATTTTAACCTTCGGTTTTCGAGTGGCAGACTTCGAAACGACATTTCAATATGTTGATCGTGATGGAGCGACAGTAGAGGCGGTGTATGAGATTCCAGCACTTATTGGACCGAATGAGGGAGAAATAATCGATGGGACGACGTTTGGACCGTTATTTAATGTCCCCGCAATTATAGATGCAGGAAAGCTCAATACGCTTATTTGGTCACTATTCTCTGGCCTCATACTCTACTTCCTTCTAAGACTTTTATTAAGAAAGAGAATTGCTGCTGCGATTCAACCAGCCTTTAAAAACATTAACTTAGAGTTAGTCGATGAAATTAGTTTCCGCTCTGTGGCCATCGGGTTTCCATTATTTGCTTTAGGTGGTTTGATTTTCGCAATGATCTGGGCCCAAATTGCATGGACACGTTTTTGGGGATGGGATCCTAAAGAGGTCTGGGCATTAATTACATTTTTATTTTACGCTGCTTATTTACATTTGCGCCTTTCAAGAGGCTGGCATGGTAAAAAGTCGTCATGGCTTGCCGTTATTGGTTTTGTCATTATTATATTCAACCTCGTTGTTGTAAACCTTATTTTAGTAGGCTTACATTCATACGCATGATAAGGTGTGAGACTTATGGAGGAGCCTAAGCTCTTAATTGTTGATGATGAATGGAATATGCGGAACTTAATTAAGATTTATTTAAGAAGTGAACAAGTGTCCCTTTTGGAAGCTAGCAATGGAAGAGAGGCACTCACACTTATTGAAACACAGCCGTTTGATTTAGTTCTACTAGACATCATGATGCCTGACATTGATGGGTGGGAAGTTTGTAAGGAAATTCGGAAAAAGAAAGACACGCCGATTTTGATGCTTACAGCAAGAACAGATGTTGAAGACGTTGTCCGTGGATTAAATGAAGGCGCTGATGATTACTTAACAAAGCCATTTGCGCCAGAAGAATTACGGGCGCGGGTGCACGCCTTGTTAAGACGATCAAAGAGAGCACAAGCAGACGAACCTTCGTTGTTGCAATTTAAAGATCTTGCCTTTGATAATGAAGCGAAATCTGTGTTTGTTAACGGTGAAAAAGTAGGCTTGACTCCGAAAGAATTTGAACTATTATACTTACTTGCTTCTCACCCAAATCGGGTGTTTACTCGAGATATTTTATTAACGCGGATATGGGGCCCCGAACAGCTACGTGATGATCGGACTGTTGACACCCATGTAAAAAATATTCGCGAAAAAATCCGAAATTTAAACCTCTCTTATGATCCGATCCAAACGATTTGGGGGATTGGCTATCAATTTGAGAAGGTAGAGGGGTGAAAGAACATTAATCGGATCGTTTTAAAATGGGGGGGAAGTATACTCCTCCTTTTTCTAATCGTCTTAATTCCTACAGGGTTCATTTTTCACTTTATTTACTCTAACTTATATTACACAGATGTTAAAGAAGAAATCGAACAACTATCCTCTCGCTATGCCAATGCTATGGTATCTGTACATAATACTGAAATTCTAAATATGTTTGTCACGTTAGCAGGCTTTACGAACAATGAGGTATACATCGTTAATCAAGACGGAACAGTAGTAACGGAATCAGGAATTACAGGGATTGCGACAGGTGAAAAAATAGATGAAAAAGAATTAACACAATTGCAGGATGGCCATGCTATTGATAAGGAATTCCATTATTTACCATCAACCGAACGCTTTTTAGTTTCAGGAAGGCCAATTTTTAATGAATCTAAGTTCGAAGGTGGAATTTATGTTATGTCGTCACTTGATGCAATTGATCATTCAATATCACAAGTAAAACGCTTAAGCTTAATTTCAGGAATTGTTGCATTAATCATCGGTGCAGGATTTATCTTTGTATTATCCCGTAGAATCTCTGCCCCTTTACTTAAGATGGAAAAGGCAACAAGGGAAATTTCTAGAGGTGATTTAAAAACTAGGGTCAACATCCATTCTAATGATGAGGTTGGTCAACTAGCGGTTGCAATTAACGATTTAGCGATTGAATTAGAACGGTATCGTACGAATCGACAAGAACTCTTCGCGAATATCTCGCATGAATTAAGAACACCTATTACTTATTTAGAAGGGTATGCGAACGTCCTTCAAGAGGGACTTTATCATTCAGAGGAAGAGAAAAATCAGTACCTTTCGATTATTGCGACTGAGACGAGAAGGCTAATTCACTTAATTAACGATTTATTTGACCTTGCAAAAGCAGAAGAAGAGCAATTAGGAATGAATAAGGAAGCGGTTCAGTTATCTCGTGTATTAAAAGCAGTCATTGTAAAAGTAGGGCTGAAAGCAAAAGAGAAGGGTATTCAGATTATAGAAGACATCTCGGAGCAAGATAAAACGATTCTTGGCGATGAGCAACGACTCGAACAAATCTTTATCAACTTGCTCGAAAATGCTATTCAGTATATGGATGAAGGTGTTGTCCATATCACACTTGAGGAAGGCACAACTGATTACGTACGGGTCATAATTAAAGACAATGGGCAAGGAATTCCTACATCAGAACTTCCGTATATTTTTGAAAGGTTTCACCGGGTCGAAAAATCACGTTCCCGAGACTATGGTGGGACAGGGTTAGGTCTTTCCATCGTAAAAAAACTCGTTGAATTACATGGCGGGAGGATCAAGGTTACGAGTGTAGTAGGAAAAGGGACCACCTTCGTGCTCTCATTTCCATCAATGCATTAATGTTTTTTTAAGCTTATACACATTTGGAATTTGAAATGTACAGACACACACAAGCCCAGTACTTCATAAGCATAGTAGTAGATTGTTTATGGGGGTGGGCTTCTTTGTCATTATTGGCAGCAATAGCTTATTTTTTTAAGCAAGTGATGTTGTTTGTTTCATTTGTCAAAAACAATGCTTTTCCACAACCATTATCGCGAGATGAAGAACAGAAAATGCTTGCGTTGATGGAAGAAGGCGATCAGGAAGCGAGAAATCGTCTTATTGAACATAACTTACGTCTTGTCGCCCACATCGTCAAAAAATTTGAAAATACGGGGGAAGATAATGAAGACTTGATTTCAATTGGTACGATTGGGTTAATTAAAGCGATTGAAAGCTATTCGAGGGGAAAAGGGACAAAGCTTGCAACATATGCAGCAAGATGTATTGAGAACGAAATATTAATGTACTTACGCTCACTTAAGAAAACTAAAAAAGATGTGTCTTTGCAAGATCCTATCGGTCAAGATCGGGAAGGTAATGAAATATCGTTAATCGACATATTAAAAGCTGAGAATGATGATATACTTGAGAAGATTCAGCTTAATATGGAAAAGAAAAAAATCTATAAATATATACACATCCTTGATGACCGTGAAAAAGAAGTTATTATTGGACGCTTTGGTCTCGATGCTGAAGAAGAGCTAACACAACGTGAAATTGCAAAAAGATTAGGGATCTCCCGTAGCTACGTATCAAGAATTGAAAAAAGAGCATTAATGAAGCTTTTTCATGAGTTTTTTAAGCATCAAAATGAAAATCAAGCATAAATTTTAAAAAGGGATTAAAATAAAGAGCTAGCAAACAATGATATGTGTTTGCTAGCTTTAAGCATGTCTAAGCGACAGGGAATTCGAATTTTTCTAACAGTTTTCGCCTAATTATTTCCGCTCGAATAATCGCGATGAATTCTTTATTTAATTGCAATTCGATAGACTTGAAATACGATTCAATTAGCAACTTGTCCGAAAGCGATGCTAATGAATTGGTCATATCATCTCCTCCTTGCAAATTCAAGGTGTGCTTGTGTAAAAAATATAACATGAAAAAGAGAGAGGAACAACCGTTCTGTTATCCACAGAAGGTTGTCGATAACTTGTGGGTATTTTCTGAATAAGTCAAAATAAGGTTGTTGGAATGTTGTATAATAATGTGAGTAACTTATCCACAGGTAAAATTCTTATCAAAATTTGTCGAACGAAAAGTGTTCTAAACTTAGAAAACAGTAAGTTAAATTTCCTAGGAAATATTGCTATAATAGATTAATGTTTGCAACGATAACGATAAAGGTGTGAAGAAAGTGCTTAATTATTTTTTACCATCTGATTATGCTAAAAGTATTTACGATATTAACATTGATAAATTATTAGAAAAAGGGATAAAAGGGATTATTACAGATCTCGACAATACATTGATTGAGTGGGATCGACCAGAAGCGACACCCGAGTTAATTGAATGGTTTAAAATGTTAGAAGAAAAGGGTTTACTCGTTACAATTATTTCTAATAATAATCAAGAAAGAGTTGGGACTTTTTCGAAGCCTTTAAAGCTTCCTTTTATTTATGATGCTAAGAAACCAATGACGAAAGCTTTTAAACAGGCGATTTCAGATATGGGGATTGCTTATTCTGAAACTGCAGTAATAGGGGATCAACTGATTACAGACGTGTTAGGAGGCAATCGCGCAGGGTTACACACAATTTTGGTTTCACCTGTAACGACGTCGGACGGATTTTGGACAAAGTTTAATCGGAGAATAGAACGATTTATTTTAGGCAAGATGAGAAAAAGAGGATTAATTTTTTGGGAGGACAAGCATGAGTGAAGCGATAAAGTGTACAGGGTGTGGGATCGTTATTCAATCAGACGATCAACATAAAATAGGCTATGCTCCTAAACAAGCATTAACTAAAGAAACAATTATTTGTCAACGATGTTTTCGTTTAAAACATTATAATGAAATTCAAGATGTTTCATTAACAGAGGATGATTTTTTAAAAATATTACATAGCATTGGTGAACAAAAAGCGTTGATTGTAAAAATTGTTGATATATTTGACTTTAACGGCAGCTGGCTGCCTGGAATTCAACGATTTGTAGGAAACAACAACATCGTATTAGTCGGTAACAAGGTTGATTTGCTTCCAAAATCTGTTAAACATCACCGTCTTATCCAGTGGATGTCCTCATCAGCACGACAGCTAGGCTTGCAACCATTGCAAACATCATTAATTAGTGCAGAGAAAGGTATAGGGGTTAAAGAGTTAGCTGCTGAGATTGAGAAGCTCAGGAATGGACAAGATGTCTATGTTATTGGCTGTACGAACGTTGGAAAATCAACATTTATTAACGAGTTGATTAAAACTTTTGGCCAAGAGAATGAACAATTAATTACAACTTCACAATTCCCAGGGACGACGTTAGATATCATTGATATTCCACTTGATGGAAAAAGTTCACTTTATGATACGCCTGGGATTATTAACGATGAACAAATGGCACATTACGTAACAAAAGATGAATTGAAAATGATTACGCCGAATAAAGAAATCAAACCAAAGGTGTTCCAATTGAATGAAAGGCAGACGCTTTTTTTTGGTGGGCTTGCTCGTTTAGATTATGTAAGTGGTGGTGAACGACGCCCACACGTCTGTTATTTTTCTAACGGTCTTTATATCCATCGTACGAAATTAGACAATGCTGATGACTTTTATACAAAACAAAAGGGTGAATTACTCGTTCCACCTGAAAAAGAAAACAAACGAGCGATTCCTCCACTTAGAAAACATGAATTTAAACTTCATTTCGATAAAAGTGACATCGTTTTCTCTGGATTAGGTTGGGTAACATTGGAGGAGAAGGCTGCTCATGTCATTGCCTACGCACCAGAAGGTGTCACTGTCTCAGTTAGAAAGTCGCTTATATAGGAAGGTGTGTACATATGGGGATATATGGAGTAATGGGTTATCCAATCGGACATTCAATGTCACCGATAATGCACAATCGTGAATTTGAAGCACTAGGTTTATCCAATCATTATGCAGCTTTTAACGTTCAACCAAGTCAATTGAAGACAGCGATTGAAGGGGTTCGTGCGTTGCATATCAAAGGGCTGAATGTTACGATACCACACAAGGTTGCTGTCATGGAATATTTGGACGAAATTGATGATGAAGCACAGCTTATTGGGGCTGTCAATACAATTAAAAATGAAGATGGACGACTCATTGGCTCCAATACTGATGGGCAAGGATATCTTCGGTCATTACTTCCTTTATTAAAACAACGAGAATTAAATAGAAAAAAAATTCTTGTTATCGGTGCCGGAGGCGCTTCTCGAGCGATTGTGACTTCGCTTGCACGTCATGGCGTTGAACAATTGGATATCACAAATAGAACGGTGAGCAAGGCAGACAAGCTAGTCGAACACGTGAAAAGATTTGTTCCATCTACGTCAGCAGAGCTCTCCGATGCAGAAAAGAATTTGTCGAATTATGACATTATTGTTAATACAACTTCCGTCGGGATGTCGCCTCATATAAATGAAGTACCAATAAATATTGACAACGTTAAAGAAGGCGCAATTGTCTCTGATTTAATTTATAACCCTTTGACTACGAAATTCATGCAAAAAGCAAGGGATAAAGGGGCAATTACTGATAATGGAGTCGGTATGTTTGTCTATCAAGGAGCGTTATCTTTTGAAAAGTGGACGGGAATCGAACCGAGCATTGAGCGTATGACAGAGACAGTTTTGAAAAAACTTGGAGGTTGAATAGATGTTAACTGGTAAACAAAAACGCTTTCTAAGAGCTCAAGCCCACCATCTTGATCCGATTTTTCAAGTTGGCAAAGGTGGAGTCGCTGAAAATATGCTAAAGCAAATAAATGAAGCATTAGAGGCAAGGGAACTAGTAAAAATTAGTGTCTTGCAAAATTGTGAAGATGATAAGCAAACGGTTGCTGAACAATTACAGGTAGGTACGAACGCTCAGATTGTTCAAATCATAGGTCATGTCATAGTCCTTTATAAACAATCAAATGAAAACAAAACAATTGTGCTACCAACGTGATGAAGAAGATGAAAAGAATTGGTTTGCTAGGAGGAACATTCGATCCGCCACATTATGGCCATTTAATGATTGCAAATGAAGCTAGTTGGCAATGCAATCTGGATGAGGTTTGGTTTATTCCGGCGAAGGAACCACCTCATAAACAAATGCAAAACATTACTGATGTAAAGCACCGTTTATCTATGCTTGAAATAGCAATTAATGATAACGATTCGTTTCGCTTATGTCCAATAGAACTAGATCAGGAAGGTCCCTCATATACGATCAATACAATTAAACGTTTAAGAGCAAACTTTGAACAACATATATTTTTCTTCATTATCGGAGCAGATATGGTACAAGATTTACCGAACTGGAAAGATATTGATGAACTGATGACATTAATTACGTTTATCGGTGTTAACCGTCAAGGCTTTGAGCGAGGCGTAACAGACGAACGGAACATTCATTATATTGATGTTCCGCAGATTGCGATTTCTTCTACCATTCTTCGTCAACGGTTGAAGAAGAATAAAAGCATTCGGTACTTTTTGCCGGACCGTGTTCGAACATACATTGAGGAGAATGAAGTTTATGGATAGAAAGCGAGCGCTTCAAATTGTCAAAAAACATTTGCCTGAACATCGCTATACTCATACGATTGGTGTGACTGATACTGCGATAGCCCTCGCTAGGCGATATGGCGGTGATGAAGAAAAAGCAGAGCTTGCAGGAATATTCCATGATTACGCAAAGTATCGTGAAAAAAAAGAAATGAAGGATTCATTGTCAATGAAAACATGTCCAAGGACTTACTTTTATATAGTAGTGAACTTTGGCATGCTCCTGTTGGAGCCTATTTAGTTAAAAAGGAAATTGGCATAACGGATGAAGAAATTTTAAATGCGATCCGTTCCCACACAACCGGAAGACCCGGGATGACGATACTTGAGCAGGTCGTGTTTTTGGCAGACTATATTGAACCGAATCGGACGTTTCCAGGTGTTGAAGAAGTGAGAGAACTTGCGAAAAAAGATTTGAACGCTGCAACGATCACTGCAATTCGCAATACGATTCAATTCCTTCTTAACAAAAATCAACTTGTCTATCCGCAAACAATTGCAACATACAATGATTTACAACGAAAGCTTACTCAGGAGGTTCTTTAATGGATGGAAAAACATTTGTTCACCACATGGCAAAAGTGGCTGATGATAAACATGCACAAAACATTGTCGTTTTAAATATGGAAGGTGTTTCCTTAATTGCCGATTACTTCCTAATCTGTCATGGAAACTCAGTAAAACAAGTTCAAGCGATTGCGAATGAAGTAAAGGAAGCTGCACTTAAGAAAAATGTGAACATGAAAAGAATGGAAGGCTACCAAGAGGCACGTTGGATATTACTTGATTTAGGTAATGTCGTCGTTCATGTTTTCCATAAAGATGAACGTGAATATTACAACCTCGAAAAATTATGGGGTGACGTTCCGCGCCTAAAATTAGAAGAAGAGCTACTGTAATGAGCTACAGAAGTTTTGCGCAAGTATATGATGTTTTGATGGACACAGCACCATACGATAAATGGACTCAACTCGTGTTAGATAGTATTGAAAAATATAATGTACCTGGCAAAGAGATTCTTGACTTAGGCTGTGGGACAGGTACGATTACCTATCAATTGGCTCTTAAAGGGTATGAGTTAACAGGTGTAGATTTATCAGCTGATATGTTGGCGATCGCCAGGCAAAAAACTGAGGCTTTACCTGTGCATTATTTTCAACAAAATATGGCTAAGCTTGAATTGAATAGAGCTTTCGATCTCGTGCTTATCCTTTGTGATGCGTTAAATTATTTGGACAGTAAAGAAAAAGTACTCAAAACATTCAATAAAGTGTATGAGCATCTAAATAACAATGGAATGCTTTTATTTGATGTGCATTCCCCATATAAAATGACACATCTATTTGGTAATGAAACCTTTACATACCAAAGCGAAGACGTTTCATATATATGGGAATGTATCCAAGACGATTTACGTGTACAGCATGACCTCACGTTATTTATTAAGCGTGAAGATGCCCTTCATGAACGCCACTACGAAACTCACATACAAACAACATTTTCAATTGAAGAATATGACGCTATGCTAGCAAAGGCGGGCTTTACAGTTTTAGACGTTTTCGCAGATTTTACGCTAGAGGCTCCGAATGAAAAGAGTGAACGAATTTTTTTCCTAGCAAAAAAATGAAAAAAGGAATAAAACATGTTATGTCGAATAATCAAATAAGACGATGTAAAGTAAAAAACAATCATTGGGGGTAATCCCCAATGATTTATCAAGACTTTGAAAATTGCTCATGAATTCCTTCTCGGTCCTCGGCATATTTACGATGGGTTGCTATAAATAACTGGTCAAACATTTCCCCAACTTCATTCTCTAGCACTTCAATTCCGATGCCAGTAATTCCTCCTTGAACCGTCACCTTTTCCTGCAATGTTTCCAATGAATAATAATTTTTTTCAATTAAATTACTTAAACCAACGAGCATATTACTCGTCAATTCAATTGCCAATTCTTTTGAAATTGACGTTTGGCGTACAGCACCATCAATAAATTGTTGTAATAAGTAACTAATAAAGGCGGGACCACAACTCACAATATCTGATGCGACTCTTGTATGTTCTTCAGAAATATAAACGGGTTGTGAAAAATGTTCAAATAATCCTGTAAGCACACGCTTATTTTCATCTGACATTCTCTTTCCGAAAGAAATTAATGAAGCTCCACTAAAAGCTCGATTTGTAATACTTGGTATAATCCGTGCGATTTGACATGTTGTTTCAATTTCTAGTTCATCTGTTGAAATGGGGCTCGTAATCGAAATGAGAATATGATTTTCGGTAAGCACATCATTTAATTGTTGAATGAGAGGATAAATTTGGAAAGGTTTTACACAAATAAAAATAAACTTGCTATTTTTCGCAAGTTCCACTGCATGTCGGGCAATTTTAATCTGTGGATAATGCTGCTTAATTCGATTTACCTTTTCGGGAGAACGATTCGTAATCATCATATCGGACGCATGCACAGCGTTAGAATCGATCATCGCTTGAATCAATACTTTCCCCATATTTCCCGTTCCGATGATTCCAATCTTCACAATAACACCCCTCTATGCTACAACATTTACATTTGATTGTATGAAGGAAGATCGTTCTTTATGAATGAAGTTTTCGAAAGGATGAAAAAAATGTCGCTTTCTATTCGAGAAAAATGGATAGCAGTCGCTGCTGGATTGTTGCTTATTGTCTTAGGTATATTTCTTTTCCGCAATGATAATCAACAGACTGAACTTATTTTTCCGGATGAAATGGAAGAAAATAAGTCGGAAACCAATGACGAACAAGACGTTGATGTTGTGACTGATTTGGTTATCGATGTAAAGGGGGCTGTCCATCAACCTGGTGTATATACGATGACCACAGGGGAACGTGTGATTGATGTGATTGAAAAAGCAGGTGGTCTACTATCTGAAGCGGATGAAAATTTAATCAATCTTGCTGAACTGTTAAAAGATGAAATGGTTATTTACGTAGCGAAAAAGGGCGAGGATGTAACAGCCATACAAACAATAGCTACACATGTCACGGGCGAGAATGATGACAAGGTTCGAATTAATTCAGCAAGCTCCGAGGAGATTCAAACCCTTCAAGGAATTGGACCAGCGAAGGCATCCGTCATTATTAAACATCGTGAAGAAAATGGAAAGTTCAAATCAGTCGAAGATTTACTTGAAGTCTCAGGTATCGGCGAAAAGACTTTGGAAAATATAAAAGATCACATCGTCATTGATTAAATTTGACGCATGAGACAAACTGTTTCATATTTAAGGAAGATACATTAGGGGGAATAACGAATGGAAAGAATTTCTTGGCAGCAATATTTTATGGCACAAAGTCATTTACTAGCTTACCGTAGCACCTGTGATCGTCTCGCTGTCGGGGCAACAATTACTCGTGATAATCGAATCATTGCAGGTGGTTATAATGGCTCAGTCTCTGGAGGCGTACATTGTATTGATGAAGGCTGTTATGTTGTCGATGGCCATTGTGTTCGCACTATTCATGCGGAGATGAACGCCATTTTACAATGTGCTAAATTTGGTGTTGCAACAGAAGGTGCCGAAATTTACGTTACGCACTTTCCTTGTTTACAATGCTGTAAAGCAATTATCCAAAGTGGAATAAACAAAGTTTATTATGCAAAAGAATATCGCAATAATCCGTATGCTGAGGAGCTTTTTGAACATGCACACGTGCAAACAGAGAAAATTGAACTTGATGAAACACTACTAGACATGAAAGGACAAGAAAAATTACAATTTATTTCCGAATTAATGAATAGGTTGGCAGAAGCTGGGGCAAATAAAGCAGAAATAAAAAAGTGGAATGACCGTGCCCATGATTTGTTCCGCGCTTAAAGTATGGAGTACATGACCTATGCGTGGATTCGGAATTGCATTAAGTGGACTGATAGGGGCTTTACTAATCCATCAGCCCTATCTTTCTTTTCTCTTTCTGTTTGTGCTTCTATTTATTATTTTTAAAGAAGAAAAAAATAAACGGTTTGTTCTTTTGCTATTAGTCATTTGTCTGCTGTTTGCTTTTCGATCATACGCTGTTGAGCGGATGAATTTATCAAACTTAACCGGGGAAGAAGAATCATTGTCCGGTAAAATTATTAGTCTACCGACAATTGATGGAAACTACCTCTCCTTTCAATTTCAGCTTCGTAATGAGATCGTTCAAACTCAGTATCGAATTAAAACAGAGGAGGAAAAAAGCTCACTACAAGCTTTGCAACCTGGAATGAGCTGTTCATTGACTGGTCAGCTGAAAGAACCAAATTACGAACGTAATCCAGGCAGTTTTAACTATAAAGAATTTTTACGTAAGCAAAACATCCACTGGATTTTCACCCCAAAAGAATTTCCCCACTGCGTTAACCAATCATTAACTTTCTTAGATTATATGAAGCAGTACCGACAAAAAGGTCTTATGGAAATTGCTGAACGCTTCTCGCATCCTTCAATTGGCATTGTCCAAGCATTAATTTTTGGTGACAGAGAAGAAATTGACAGTGATGCGTTGGCGGCTTATCAAATTTTAGGATTAGTTCATGTATTGGTCGTCTCTGGCTTACATGTTGGTGTCATTTTGGCATTCCTATTTTGGAGTCTAATTAGGCTTGGACTCACACGAGAAAAGGCAATTATCGGTGTGTTGATTTTTTTACCTGTTTATGTATTGCTTACCGGAGCTGCACCGTCTGTTTTGAGAGCTTCAATTATGACAGCTTTTGTGCTGTTAGGCTTTTTGCTTAAAAGGAACATCTCACCGCTCAATAGTATTTCTGTTGCTTTTTTATTACTCGTTTTTTATAATCCGTATTTCATTTTTCATATTGGGTTTCAGTTGTCGTTTGTCATTAGCTTTGGGCTTCTTCTCTCTTCACAACTTTTAACAAAAGTATTTAAACATACAGTCTCAAGATTCATTGCTTTATCTCTTATTGCCCAATTGATTTCATTCCCAATTATCCTTTATCATTTTTACCATTTGTCACTAATAAGCTTTCTCGTTAATGCTATATTTGTGCCTATCTTTACGATGGTCATTTTACCATTGACCTTTTTCTGTTTTTTTATCTCACTAATCGTCCCCCATATAGCGAAACCCTTTCTTGTTGTTCACGACATGGTGATCACGGTTGTACACGCATCTCTTCAATTTATTGAAGGATTGCCATTCGCTTCAATAGTGCTAGGTCAAACAAATGAACTATTCATTTGCATTTATTATGTTGCGATTGTTTACTTGTTAATCCACATCGAAAAGGTTAAGAAGGTTAGTTTGGCATCTGTCCGTTATGCATTGCCGCTTGTATTTTTACTCTTATTCCAGCTTAGTCTTCCTTACTTGTCTCCATATGGTCATGTGACGCTGATTGATGTTGGACAAGGAGATAGTATATTAATTGAGTTTCCATTTCGAAAGGCGGTGTACTTAATTGATACAGGAGGAATCGTTTCTTTTAGTAAAGAAGAGGACTGGCAAATTCGGAAAAATAATTTTGAAGTAGGACAGGATGTTGTCGTGCCGATATTGAATGCAAAAGGCATCCGTACAATTGATAAAGCCATTTTAACACACGGGCATTATGATCATATTGGTGGCTTTCAAGCTGTAGCAAACAACGTGAAAGTAAAAGAAATGTTGTATGGCAAAAGCGATAAATTAGAAGAAGATGAAAAGCAGTTTCTAAATGAGGCTCACTTGAAAAACTTAAAAATAACCTTTGTAGCAAGAGGTGAGAAATGGACTAAAGATGGCTTTCCTTTTTATATTTTAGGTCCTACAGGAACTGAAAGTAGTAAAAATGATCGATCAATTATTTTATATACAAAACTCGGGGGCTTGACCTGGCTTTTCATGGGTGACGCTGAGCAAGAGGCAGAGAGCAACTTACTTAAATATGGACGTCATCTTCAAGCGGATATTTTAAAAGTCGGTCATCATGGAAGTAAAACGTCAACGAGTGACGAGCTGTTAGAGCGTGTGCATCCGAAAGTTGCGTTAATTTCAGTTGGAGGGAATAACACTTATGGCCATCCTCACGAAGAAGTCGTTACCCGCCTGCAAGCAAAAGGGATTGTTGTTCTTCGAACAGATGAACATGGAGCGATCCAATTTAAATTTACCCGTAACAAAGGGAATTTTAAGTAGGAATTTTTTGCATAGGAAGCTGCAGCCAATAGTAAGCATGTGTGTTGTAAGTTCATACATAATAGGTTCTGTGCTTAAGCAATCGTTTAGCGACAGTATAAGAAAAAGACTGCCCTCTATGATGAGCAGTCTTTGTTCCTTTGCTGAATGTGATCGTGTTCGTGCCTCAGCCTTTTTTACCTATGTTATGTATGCTTAACCAACAGCTTTCATAATCACACCGGTGAAGAAAATTAGGCTGAAAAATACAAATGAGACTATAAAGCCAAGTCCAGAGTCAATTAAGTCATTGTTTTTACTTTGAACTTCTTTTTCAAATTCGTTCATTTTAAAGCCTCCTTTAATCCTATTTTAGTATAAGCGAAATAAAAGGAAAAATCCAGCTATCGTTTTTAAAATTTGTGAACTTACTTCAAAATATGAAGCAAAATTTTGGTTAAAACAAACGTTTCTTTCCTTTTCTGTAAACTGTTTTCACCGATAGGAAGTGCAAGCATAGGATAAGATAACAAATGGAGACAGAGAGAAAAATATCGTTAATTGTGAAGTGACCGCGGCCTTTACTGTTGACGTTCATATAAATGGGGGATTCGGAATAGTGAATCCCCCTTTTTCTCTTCTACTTTATGGACTTGGTGCTAGCCTCTACTTGCATTACTTCGACAAATTATCCTTGTTAAAATATAAAAATCGATATACGCTTAGAAAGAGGTGAGAAGAAGTGTCACAAGCTCCTATATATTTGTTATATGGTGATGAACCATTTCTAATCGATGAAGCGAGAGAAAAGGTAATGAAATTGATTGTAACGGAAGAAGCTTTTCAATTTGATATTGCTTCTTATGACATGAATGAGACTCCAATTGAGCAAGCATTAGAGGAAGCTGAAACAACTCCTTTTTTAGCAGAAAAAAGGGTAGTCATTATAAAAAACCCCTCCTTTTTAACGGCTGAGCGAAGAACAGCTTCCTCAGTTGACCATAACTTAAAACGCTTAGAGGGTTATATACAAAATCCAGCGGATCACTCGATTGTTATTTTTGAAGCACCTTATAAAAAATTGGATGAACGGAAAAAGATCGTTAAAGCTTTGAAAAACGGCGCCAACGTTGTGAATACTTCGGCTTTAAAGGAATACGAAGTTGGCGATTGGATCAAGAATGAAGCAAAACAAATGAATGTAGAAATAGATCCCAATGCTGTTATAAGGTTATCTCAATTGATTGGAAATAGTTTAAGCCAGTTAAAAAATGAATTAGTTAAGATATCCCTTTTCGTGGGCGAAGGGGAAGTAATTACAGAAGAGACGGTTGAATTACTTGTGGCTCGTTCATTAGAAGATAACATTTTTGCCCTTATTGATCATGTGGTGAACAAACGGATGGAACATGCATTTCGCACGCTGTATGATTTATTTGAGATGAACGAAGAGCCTATAAAAATTGTTGCTTTACTCGCAAGGCAGTTCAGAATCATATATCAAGTGAAGGAGTTAGGTAGAAGAGGATATTCCCAAAAACAAATGGCAGCCTATTTAAAGTTACATCCGTACGCTGTTCAGCAAGCGGGGAGACAGGGAAGGCATTTTTCAGAGGAAGACTGTTTTCACTTTTTAAAAAAGCTAGAGAAAATTGATTATGAAATGAAGATCGGTCAGTTCGATAAAGAGCTACTCTTGGAACTTTTCTTCACACAAATAGCATAAAAGATAAAAGTGACCTTTTACGAGGTCACTTACTTATTGCATTTACTTTTTTTGCGAGATTTTTCTTATAACGAGCGGCTGTATTTTTATGGATTGCATTTTTACTTGCTGCTTTATCAAGCCGTTTAGTCGCAAGTGAAAAAGCTTCCTTTGCACCTTCAAGATCGTTATTTTCCACATTAACTTCAACTGATTTCATCGCTGTGCGCATTGCAGATTTCATTGCAGTATTGCGGTCACGGCGTTTTTCATTTTGTCTCGTTCTTTTAATCGCAGATTGAATATTGGCCATTCATGTCACCTCCTAAAGATTGCATTCGACGCTATTCAAACGTGGAGGGTCATGAATTCCTCCCTTTTTGAAAATACCGTTACTCTTAGAACAAGTGTATCTTACCAAATCTAATTCCTTAATGCAATCATTTTTATAACGAATGAAAAGCGCATATTCGGTGAAAATACGAATGAATATCTTTTCGAAAAGGTGATAAAAATGAGTGAAAAGGATTTAGATCTAAACGAGTTTAACGTAAGAACTGATTTAGCGTTGGAAGCACACGAGATGGTCGTTGAAAAGGAAGCACACCGCAAAGCTAGCAAGTTTTCAGGTGTCGCTGTAGAGGAAAAGATTGAAAAAGGAATTAAAATAACAGAAGTCACAATCACACCCGATGGCGAAAAAAAAATTGGTAAAAAAGCGGGGCGTTACTTAACCTTTGAAACACAAGGGATTCGAAATCAGGACACTGAACTTCAAGAAATAGTACAGGATGTATTTTCCGAAACGTTCGCAAGTTTTTTAAAGGAGCTTCGTATACGACGAAGTGACAGCTGTCTCATCGTAGGATTGGGGAATT
>DKGN01000018.1:22714-22935 GCA_002453275.1 Caryophanales bacterium UBA6769 | reverse complement strand
TTGAGGTGACAGGTCTGACGAAAGAAGATCTGGAGAAATTAAAAAGTGAAACACAATGATGATAAGATAATCAGGAGCAACTATATGATTGTCTTTTTTGTTACTTTTAACTTTTGGAAAGATAGTCTAGAATGCAATTAATTGCCGGTTTTTTTAAAGCGTCTTACAGCTAACTCCCGTGGAAGATAACACACTCATTCAAAGGAAAAAGGTGACGTAAT
>DKGN01000018.1:1334-22483 GCA_002453275.1 Caryophanales bacterium UBA6769 | reverse complement strand
CAAAGGAAAAAGGTGACGTAATGGAACTTATGACGTCTTGGGAAAAGAAGGGTTTAGAGAAGGGTTTAGAGAAAGGTTTAGAAGAGGGTTTAGAACAAGGGAAAATTAATGTGGCAAAAAAGATGTTGTCAAAAGGACTGGATGAAAATCTTATTCTTGAGGTGACAGGTCTGACGAAAAAGACTATAGAAAAACTAAAAGATGAAGTGCCATAATTGTGAGGAGGACTGAATAGTTTTCGGTTGTTTTTATTCATGCCGTTGCTCCGTTTGCAGCAAGAGGCAGATTTTATTTTGCTAGGGGTCATTACATTAAAAGGAATCCGATACATTGAACAAACTTTTTTCTTGGTTCGCGGTTGGCTTATGGATGGGGCTCATTTTTTATTTTTCCCACCAACCAGCTACCGAATCTAATCATTTAAGTACAGGTATAACAGAAATATTATTGAGAGCTGTCACGACGAGTGCTCCTTCTATAGATGTTGATGTACTCGCCATTCATCATCTCATTCGAAAAGCGGCGCACTTTTTTGCATACTTTATTCTTGGAGTGCTCGTGTTTCGTGCGTTGAGCGGAAGGAAGATGGCTCGTTATCGTCGGAACATTGTGGTTGCTCTTGGGATTTGTATTTTGTATGCGATCTCAGATGAAGTGCATCAGTTGTTTGTAGATGGCCGTAGTGGGGAGCTTCGGGATGTCTTCATTGATAGTATCGGAGCATCTGTTGGGATTTTGTTGTATGTCTGTATTCAAGCGTTTTTTAGGCGGGCAAAATAAGAAAGGCGAGTCCCGACAAGCTAGACCCACCTTCATATGCATAGCTTATTCTTCTAACTTTCCACCTGTGAAGTAGTTTGAGATGTAATTCCCCCACACTTGGTGTCCTTTATCGCTTGGCAGTTCATTTGCCTCATCGATGTAGTCCAAAATGTCGTCACTTTCATAGTCTGGCCAGCTCGTCCAATGATTCAAATAAATAATGTTTTGTTCCTCGGCATATTCTTCCAATGCAAGAACTTGGCTTGGGTAGTGGACGGCGTTATGGATTGGATTCGGTGGTTGTAGCATTACGATTGCATCGGATGCTTCTTTTTGAATTGCTTGTATCATTAAGCTAATGCTTTCTAATGTGTTGTCTATTGCGACTTTTCCGTTGTCGTTTAAGATAAATGGTTCAAGAATGATGATATCTGGATTCAAATCAAGAGCGTTCGCGTATTCTTCTTCTTGTACGACTGTAATAGATAAGTCGTCTCCTAAGCTTTCGACATGGACTTGGATTAAACCTTGACCGTAAGCTTCATTAAGCCTTGTTTGTAAAATGTCTGTCCACGTTCCTTCCCCTTCTGCTGTAGCATGTGAACCCATCGCCACAAGTGTTAGTGATGTATCTTCCTCTTGTGCTTGTTCAATCTTCTTCGCCAAGTTTTCAGGTAAATGTTGTGTCAAGGTTGCAAGATTATTTGATTTTGCTTTATCTGTGTCATCGCCTGCTGTTTGACCAATGGTAGCACTAGTAGGTGCATCAAGCTTGTTATTCCAGTGTAATTTCCCCCCGATTATCGCAATCACACAAAGAATAATTACAAAATAGGTGAAAACATTCTTCAATTGGTTCGCCCCCTTGTACAGGAATCGTTCTGTTTTTCTGAACATTATGTAGACTTTGAAGTTTTCTATATCATAGCTTTTGTCCCATCTTTTAGCAATTATCGTCATAAGATTTTGTCGAATTGTTATTTTCGGTGTAAGATAGGTGCAATGATTTTAAATAGAGAGGAAGAGAAATGAATGTCTGAACGATTAAAAGTGATGACTGTGTTTGGCACGCGGCCTGAGGCGATTAAAATGGCACCTCTCGTGCATGAATTGCAGAAAACAGATGAGATTGAACCGATTGTGACGGTAACTGCCCAGCATCGGGAAATGCTTGATCAAGTTTTGAAAATATTTAAAGTAGTCCCTGATTATGATTTGAATGTGATGAAAGATCGGCAAACATTAATTGATATTACGACGAAAGCGTTAGAAGGCTTGCATGATGTAATTGAAAAAGAAAAACCTGATCTCGTTCTCGTTCATGGAGATACATCAACGACGTTTGTGGCGAGTTTAGCGGCATTTTATTCGCAAGTTAAAGTTGGACATGTTGAAGCAGGACTGCGAACGTGGAATAAATACTCTCCATTTCCTGAAGAGATGAATCGCCAGTTAACTGGGATCATTGCTGACTTGCATTTTTCACCGACTGGACAAGCTGCAGAACATTTACTTCAAGAAAATAAACAGAAAGAGACGATTTATATTACGGGGAATACGGCGATTGATGCGTTGAAAACGACGGTTCAAGATGATTATACAAGCGAGACGCTTAACAGACTTGGTGATGATCGTTTGTTGCTTGTCACTGCGCACCGGAGAGAGAATTTAGGTGAACCGATGAAGCACATGTTTCGTGCAATTAAACGACTTGTGACAAATTATGACGATGTCCAAGTCGTATACCCTGTCCATTTGAATCCTGTTGTACGTGAACTTGCGGATGACATTCTCGGAAACGATTCGCGGATTCATCTTATTGAGCCACTTGATGTTTTAGATTTCCATAACTTTGCGGCGAGAGCACATTTAATTTTAACTGATTCAGGAGGAGTGCAAGAAGAGGCGCCATCGTTAGGTGTTCCCGTTCTCGTTCTTCGTGATACGACGGAACGACCAGAAGGGCTCGAGGCGGGGACACTTAAGCTTGCAGGTACTGATGAAGAGACGATTTATCAACTTGCAAGTGAGCTGTTGGACGATGAAGAGAAGTATGAAGTGATGGCGAAGGCATCGAATCCATACGGGGATGGTTATGCATCAAAACGGATCGTGGAAGCGATTTTGCATTATTTTGGAAGGCGCAACAAGCGACCTGAGCCTTTTCGTGTGTGAAAAAGAGAAAAATTGGTAGCGTTGCTGAAATGGAACTGTAACATACTAATTAAATATAGACGGGTCATGACTTATCGTTATTTCATGTGCAAGTCATTGCTTAATGATGTTACTGCGTAGGATTTGTAGTTTGGGGATTCAGGGAAAGTGGTGAAACATGTGGGAAAAAAGAAAAGAAATAGCTCCGAACGAGTAACTAGAGAGACAAGAACTCGGAGAAAAGGGAAGAAGCGAAAGTCGGGTTTGAGAAAGCTTTTCTGGTTTTTTACGTTTTTGTTTGTCGTTGTGCTTGCATATGGGGGCTATATTTTCTATGAGGCTTATGTTGCATCACAGTCATCATACCGCTCGCTTGAACGTGGGGAAAAGTCACATCTTCGGGAAAGTACGGTGACGATTGCGGATGATCCTGTATCGATTTTAATTTTAGGGATTGAAGACTATGCCACGGGTGGAGAAAATGGGCGAACGGATACTCTCATCCTCGTGACATTGAATCCCCATTCAAAATCGATGAAAATGCTAAGCATTCCACGAGATACACGTGTTGAGATTGCAGATAAGGGTACAATTGACAAAATTAATCATGCGCATGCGTTCGGTGGAACAGATATGGCGATTCACACGGTCGAGCAATTTCTCGATGTCCCGATCGATTATTTTATTACGATGAATTTTGAAGGGTTTAAAGATATAGTTGATGAAGTCGGTGGTGTAACGGTCGATGTTCCATTTGACTTTTCAGAGAAAACGACGAAAAAAGGCGAAAAGGCATATTTTAAACAAGGCCCGATGCATTTAACAGGGGAAGAAGCGTTAGCATATGCGCGTATGCGGAAGAAGGACCCGCGTGGAGATTTTGGAAGGAATGACCGGCAAAAGCAGGTGTTAAAAGCAACCATTGACCAAGCGGTAGCGATGTCAACGTTATTTAAAGTGGATAATATTGCAAACCATATTGGGAAAAATGTGCAAACGAATTTGAAGCCACTTGAAATTGTGGCGCTTCAGAAAAAGTATAGGAATATTGATACGTCGCTTATTGATAATCTGACCCTTGAAGGGACAGACCACTATGAGAACAAAGTTTATTATTTTATCCCAAATGAAGCAAGTGTTGATTCGGTCAAGATTCGGCTTAAGGTACATTTAGATATTAACGGTTAAAGCGGAACATCAGTTATTTGACGTTCCGCTTTTTTATTCTCGTTTAATGACTGGTTTTGTCGGTTTTGTATCGGACACTTTTTTCAAAAAAGAAATGATCGGTTTATGGGTTTTATCGAGGTTGCTGACGATCTCATTCGTAAGCTGCAGCGTAAGTAATAGCAACACGATAATAAGGAGTGATCCCCATAGCGTTGAAGCTGTAAAAATGATTGCTGAGATTCCGAAAAAGATGCTCACACCGTAAATGATAAAGACCGTTGCCCTATGGCTAAACCCCATGGAAAGAAGTCGATGATGCAAGTGTTGATTGTCCGGTCGTGTGATTTTTTGTCCGTTTAACATGCGACGAACAATCGCAAAAAACGTATCAAAAATCGGGACAGCTAGGACAATAACAGGGATGACTAAGCTAAACAATGTGACGCTTTTGAAAAGACCTAATATCGATATAATTGATATTGAGAAGCCTAAAAAGAGAGCGCCTGTATCACCCATGAAAATTTTCGCCGGATGAAAATTGAAATAGAGAAAGCCAAGTGTCGGACCGAGTAAAATGACGGCAAGTGCGACGACGAGCATATGACCATCGAGCACTGACATGATTAAGATTGTCGTTAATCCGATGGAGGAGACGCCGGCGGCAAGTCCATCTAGACCGTCGATTAAGTTAATCGCATTCGTAATCCCCACGATCCAAAGAACAGTAATGGCATAGCTTAAGACGCCAAACTCTAATTTCCCGTAAAATGGAATCGCAACGTATTCAATGTGCAATCCCGATGATACAACGATGAGTGCTGCAATGATTTGCCAAGCAAATTTCGTTTTTGCTGATAAAGCAAATTTATCATCAAGTATACCGAGGCCGATAATGATTAGGGCTCCGATGACGATTCGTGACATGTATGGAGAGTCTGGAGTTAAATAAAGAAATCCAGCAATGACCCCGAATACAATTGCTAATCCGCCGATGCGTGGCATGTATTCTTGATGGACTTTACGTCCAGATGGTTTATCTAAAATGTTAAATTTATAGGCTAGTTTTATGACGAGCGGTGTCGTAATGACGGTTACCGCTGACGCTAAAAGGAATGCGATGACAAAGTGATAGGTTTGAAACAAGGTATCACTCCTTTGTTTCTAAAATAAAAATAAGTGCGAAAAACATAGTATTTATTATAAGACATTGCGGACACTAAAAAAGTTGCACATTACACATAATCATAGCAGATAATCTGGAAATAGGAAGTTACATCGTTACGTAATATTTGTAATAAAAGGGTGTATGCTTGGTTTTCCCTATCTAGCGACTTTTATCATTGTTCAACGATGATTCCTTTTTGTACCTGTACAATGTCAGATTAATTTTTCTAAATATTCGACATCTCCTGTTCGAAATTTCGCTTCCCCATTCGTCAAATTCGTCATCCATTCGACAAACTCCTCTTTCTTTCCACTTTCTACGTAAATGCCCATTTCAACCTGTTCAAGATAGTTCGCTTCTTTTTGCTTATATGGTGAGGTTTGGATCGCATTTTCAATTTTTCCATGGTGTGTATAATCGTATGTTGCATAGACGACTTGCATAAGCGTTCGTTTTACGACACCGACGGCATCGATTCCCTCAGAGGTGGCTGAGCTGTATGCACGAATAAGTCCGCCGGCACCGAGTTTAATGCCTCCGAAGTAACGAGTGACGACGACGACCGTATTTTTTAGCTCGCGTTTTTTTAAGACTTCAAGCATTGGAACTCCAGCAGTTCCACCTGGTTCACCGTCATCATTTGCTTTTTGAATTTCATCGTTGTCCCCGATCATATAGGCGGAACAATTATGTGTCGCATCATAGTGCTTTTTCTTAATCGATTGAATGAAGGCTTGTGCTTCTTCTTCGCTTTCAGCACGATCGACATACGTAATGAATCGTGATTTTTGGATTAAAATTTCGTGGCTTCCTGCCATTTTTACTGTATAATAAGTAGTTAACAATGAAGTTCACCTCAAATCATCCTACCATAACCTTAACATTATACCGTGTATAATGACCAAATGCCTACAAATTTCCTGTTTGTAACAGAACTTCAATCATTTTGTTAAGTTAAATAGGTAGGAAGGTTCTAGTCCGTTTGCAGACAAGTCATGTAAGGTTAGATGGAGGAAATAATCATGTCATCAAAAAAAATTTCTACGAAGTTGCTAGATCAAATTTTAGACTCGACAATTGAAAAGGTGTCCGCCAGCAAGAAGGACATTATTGAAATTGGGGAGCTTTCGCGTAATGAATATGAGCGGCTTCTGAAAAAGCTAGAAAACATCAAGGTTGAAGTGTCTGATATTATAGATGAAGGGGATGTGCTCGAAGAACGGATGCGTCTCGCGAGGAATCGACTGGCACAAGTGAGTAAAAATTTCAACCAATATGGTGAAGAAGAAATTCGAACCGTTTATGAAAATGCGAATGAACTTCAAATTAAATTGTCTGTCCTTAAGCAACGGGAAATCCAACTTCGTGAACGACGTGATGAATTAGAACGACGTCTCGTACAGGTGAAAGAAACGATCGAAAAGTCTGAAAATTTAACAGGACAAATTACTATTGTGTTGAATTATTTAAATGGAGACTTGAAAAAGATTGGCGAACTCATCGAAGATGCGAATCGAAGACAAGCATTAGGGCTAAAAATCATTGAGGCGCAAGAGGAAGAGCGCCGCCGTCTCTCACGAGAAATTCATGATGGACCTGCTCAAATGCTTGCGAACATGCTACTGCGCTCAGAAATTATTGAAAAGAAATTAGGCAGCGACGATACGGAGGCTGTCATAATGGAGTTTCGCCAGTTGCGTGAGCTCGTTCGTGAATCACTCCGAGAAGTAAGAGGGATTATTTACGATCTTCGTCCGATGGCGTTAGATGACCTTGGGTTGATTCCGACATTGATGAAATATTTAAATACAGCAAAAGATAATTTTGGGATGCCAATTATGTTTAAAACGCTCGGTACGGAACGAAGATTATCCTCCAAATTGGAGATCGCCATTTTTCGACTTGTACAAGAATCGGTCCAGAACGCTTGTAAACATTCGGAAGCTTCGAAAATTGAAGTAAAGGTTGAATTTCAGGAGGAAACGGTTGTTCTTTCGATAAAAGATGACGGAAAAGGGTTCGATGTTGATAAGGAACGAGAAGATTCGTTCGGATTAATCGGCATGAATGAGCGAGTAGAATTATTAGAAGGACGGTTCATTATTAATTCTTCGTCAGAGCGTGGGACGTTAGTTCTCATCCAAATCCCTGTGAAAGTTGAGGAGGTAAAAAATGAAATTTACAATTGAACGTACGATTAAGATTGTTTTAATTGATGATCACCCGCTATTCCGTGAAGGTGTCAAACGGATTCTAGATATGGAGAAAAACTTCCACGTTGTCGCGGAGGGAGAAGATGGAGTAGTCGCTGTTGACCTCGTCGATCGGTATCGCCCAGACGTCGTGCTTCTCGACATTAATATGCCACAAGTGAACGGTGTCGAAGCAACACGTCGTTTAATTGAAAAGTTCCCTGGAACGAAGGTGATTATTTTATCGATTCATGACGACGAAGCATATGTGACACATGCAGTCAAAACAGGTGCTGCAGGTTATTTGTTAAAAGAAATGGACGCTGATGCTCTTATCGAAGCAGTGAAGGTCGTTGCTGAAGGTGGAGCGTATTTGCATCCGAAAGTGACACATAACTTAGTGAATGAATACCGCCGTCTTGCAACACAAGGACCAGAAGGTATGGAAATTGGCTTTAAGGAAATTGAATACCGGAAGCCACTTCACATCTTAACTCGTCGTGAATGCGAAGTGTTACAGTTGCTTGCCGACGGGAAAAGTAACCGTGGAATTGGAGAAGCTTTATACATAAGTGAAAAAACAGTTAAAAACCACGTCTCCAACATATTGCAAAAGATGAATGCAAACGATCGGACGCAGGCAGTTGTCGATGCGATTAAAAAAGGTTGGGTAAAAGTTAGATAGATTTTTAATTTCACAGACTAGTAATGATGCGTATACATAGAGGAAATGTATAGTAAGGGAAGTGTGGGTCAATGGGTAACACAGTTGTGATCACGGATAGTACATCGTATATCGATGAGGCGATTCGTAAAGAGAAAAATATTATGATGATTCCGCTCAATGTTATTTTTGGGGCGGAATCATTTTTAGAAGAAATTGAACTTTCGTCAATGGAATTTTATGAAAGAATGCGCGGAGCTGAGGAATTACCGAAAACCTCTCAGCCAGCTGTTGGAGAGTTCCTCAAGCTGTATGAAGAACTAGGTGAAGAGTATTCGGACATTGTTGTCATCACGTTAGCGAGTGGCATTAGTGGTACATATCAGTCAGCTGTCACTGCGGGAAATATGGTGGAAGATGTCAATGTCCACGTGTTTGATTCAGAAATTAGTAGTTCTCCACAAGCCTTTTTCGTTCATGAAGCCGCGGATATGGCGCTTGAAGGTAGAAGTGCAAAAGACATTATGGCACGACTGAATGACATTAAAGAAAAAGGTGTCGAAGCTTTTTTTATGGTTAATGACCTGACGAATTTGCGATTAGGCGGAAGACTGACTGGGGCACAAGCCTTTTTCGGAAGCCTTTTACAAATTAAGCCTGTTTTAGAATTTAAGGACGGTGGGATTGTACCATTTGAAAAAATTCGTACACGTCGAAAAGCACTTGCACGGCTAAAAGAATTGTTTGATAACGATGTAAAAGACGGGGCACGGGTGAATGCGACTGTCATTCATGCTAATCGTCCAGACGATGCAGAGGAATTTAAAAACGAGCTCGAGGACAAATATGCAAATGTTACGGTTGATATTAGTTACTTTGGTCCTGTACTCGGTACACATTTAGGTGAAGGTGCCATTGGACTTACATGGTATAAACCGTAACATTCATCGGCATCATGCTAGAAAGAGTGGCCCCCTTCGTTTCGCCACTTTTTCTAGCGGCCGCTATCGACTCGTCCAGCCTAAGCC
Source organism: Caryophanales bacterium UBA6769 (assembly GCA_002453275.1). Lineage (GTDB taxonomy): Bacteria > Bacillota > Bacilli > Bacillales > UBA6769 > Pueribacillus. The sequence continues at coordinate 13,348 of DKGN01000018.1, read as the reverse complement.
CCTGGCGACTGAACGATTGACAAATCTTTCCCCATTTACATCGTTTAGCAAGTTATCCCATTTTGATTATCCTTCTCAAGATCTACACTTTAAAATTGATGCTACTCTTCAGCAAGATCTCCAAGGAAAACTACTCCTATTACAAGAACTATCACATTCTATACAACTTATTCACTCTCACTATCTTCACGGTTATATCGGATACAAGAAGGCGATCATTCAGCAAAATGATCAATACGGCTGCGAGCGTTGTGGTAATCATGTGCAACGGCTGTTTGCTTCATTTTCGTGTGCACGTTGTGATGACACGTGTGTATACTGCCGAAAATGCATCATGCTTGGGCGGGTGAGTGAATGTACACCACTCGTTTATTGGCGCGGGTCTGAACTACTATTTCCATCCCAGGATGGAGGCATTAGTCTGCATTGGGAGGGGGAGCTTTCGCTTGAACAAGAAAAGGCATCCCAAGCTCTTATTGAAACGGTAAAAGTAAGAGATGAACAGCTCGTTTGGGCGGTTTGCGGAGCAGGGAAGACAGAAATTTTGTATGATGCACTCGCTTACGCTTTTTCAAAACGGTTACGGGTTTGCATTGCTTCGCCTCGTGTCGATGTCGTCCTTGAATTACAGCCTCGCTTGCAAGCAGCTTTTCCGACTATTCCTCAAAATGTCCTTTACGGAGATGCGCCTCGCCAAGAAAACAATGGCCAGCTTGTCCTCGCGACGACGCATCAATTGCTTCGTTTTCGACATGCCTTTGATGTTCTAATTATCGATGAAGTCGATGCATTTCCGTATTCCCTTGATGAAATGCTTGCGTTTGCAGTGAAGCGAGCAAGAAAGGAGTCGGCGGCAACGATTTATTTAACGGCGACACCGAATGCTGAATTGAAACATGCCGCTAAAGCGGGCATTCTTCCAACTATAAAAATACCCGTTCGTTACCATCGCCATCCGTTGCCTGTTCCTCAATTTACGTGGAGCGGAAACTGGCAAAGAATGTTGAAGCAGACGAAGCTACCTCGTCGTGTCATGTTATGGTGCGAAGAACGAATCGCGAATGAACGGCCGTTTTTCTTATTTGTGCCGTCTATTGAGGTAGGCCAGCAAGTGCAAGCACTACTAGCACAGCACTTTTCAAATGTAGCCTTTGTACATGCGGAAGATGATAATAGGAAAGAGAAAGTTGCACAATTTCGTCAAGGTCACTTGCGGGCATTAATCACGACGACGATTTTAGAGCGTGGAGTGACTGTGCCTCGTATTGATGCTGCGGTACTTGGAACGGAAGCTGATCTGTTTACAGAAAGTGCACTTGTCCAAATAGCAGGTCGTGTTGGCAGAAGTGCCGATGCATCAACTGGTGACGTTCGGTTCTTTCATTATGGAGTAACGGAAGCAATGGTGGCTGCTAAAAAACACATAGAGGAAATGAATAGTCATTTGAGGTGAGTACGATGCATTGCGTATGGTGCGATTCTTATTTTGTATCGATTTCGTGGACGACATTATTTGGATTACGAGAAGATGATACACTGTGTGAAAAATGCCGTCAGTCGTTGACGATTATTTCCGGGGAAATATGTCGAGTGTGCGGACGTATGCTCGAAATGGCACAAGCAGAATATGTGGATGGAAATATTTGTGTCGATTGCATGCGGTGGCAAGAGGACCTGAATTGGAAATTGCCGTTTCAAAATCGTTCATTGTATGTCTATGACGAGCCGATGAAACAATTCATTTCCCGCTATAAATTTCGTGGCGATGCAATGCTTATTGAAGCAATTCGCGCCGATTGGAAGCGGCTGTGGGAACGACAAAAACTTCCTCAAGCGTTGATCGTACCGGTCCCATTGAGTGATGCTCGTATGTATGAACGAGGTTTTAACCAGTCACGTGTTCTTGCGGAATTACTCGAGGTTGAGCTAAGTGATATTTTAACGCGACCTTATGATTATGAAAAACAGAGTAAAAAGTCGCGTAAAGAACGACTTTCGACAGGGACGGTGTTCGAGTTAAAGAAGGGTATAGACATAAAAAAGGCAACTGCTATTATCATCGATGACATTTATACGACAGGAATGACTGTACGCCAAGCTGCGAAAACGTTGTATGAGCATGGAGCACACCATGTCAGCTCATTAACGTTAGCGAGGGGGTTATAGCCTCACGCCATCTCCTATGAATAAAGTAGTAATTTTACATTTTCTCTAAACTATCTAAAATAGTTGTCGATAGATATAATAGATAAAGGAAAATGTACTGTTTGCTGAGCGGAAAGTGGACTCAGTAGTAACACAATGCTACTTAGGTTATGGATTTTAATATTTTATAGTTACACATTGCATATGTTTTGAAACATGCGAACGTGGCATAATCATTAAGTTTTGCCGACTGGGGGTAAACAACATGGGTGAGTTGGCAAATTGTCCAAGTTGCAACAAGGTTTTTGTAAGGACCATCCGAAATATTTGTCCAGAATGCTTTAAAGAAGAAGAGAAAATGTTCGATAAAGTGTATAAGTTTTTACGAGTGAAGGAAAATCGCTCGGCGACATTGCAAGAAGTGCACGAAGCAACAGGTGTTCCTGAAACAACGATTATTCGATTTGTGAAAGAGGGTCGACTGCGTACAGCAACTTTCACAAATTTAACGTATCCATGTGAGTCATGTGGCTCACCGATTTCAGCGGGGAAGCTGTGTGAAAATTGTATCGGTTCAATTGAAGCCGAATTAGAAATTGCCGAAAGAGAAGCAAAGAGAATGCCACAAAAGGAAAGAACTTATTTATCAGATGTGACGAAAGACCGTTAATGAGGTGAGAATATAATGAGGATTAATCCAATTCATTCGATGAATACGAATCCGTATAAAAAAGTAGCTGAGACTGATATGGACAAAATGCCTGCTAAAAAAACAAAAGATAAATTAGAAATTTCCACCGAAGCGAAAGAACTGCTCCAAGGGTCAGAGTGGGCTGTCGAACGTCAGAAAAAAGTAAATGAATTAAAAAAGTTAATTGAATCCGGAGACTACGAGATTAACTATAAAAAAACAGCTGAAAAACTACTTGATTACTGGAAAAAATAATGAGCGAGGATGTTTCTACAATGAGTGCTAATATTATACAGTCGCTTGCCCAGTTGCTAAAAATTCAACAGTCATTAAATAAAATTGCAAGTGAGAAAACGGAGCTACTCAAACGAAACGAAATTCAACAGCTCGAGAAGCTTTTAGAGAAAGAAGAACAACAAGTACACTTGCTTGAAAAAGCGGAAGAGGCGAGACACGAGGCAGTTTTGCAATTTATGCAAGCGAAAGGCGTGGAAAGCGAGGAAGCTACGGTGTCTTCACTTTACCCGTTGCTATCAGAAGAAGATAAAGCTTTAGTAGAAAAGCTTCAAATAAAGCTAATGGAAGAGCTTATTCAGTTGAAAGAACGGAATGAATTAAATGAAGAGCTTACAAAGCAATCGCTTTATTATGTGAATGCTTCACTTACGATGCTTAATCCTGAGTCTACCTCTGTTACGTACAAGCGACCTGATCATAAAAAGCAAGACAATAATCGACAATCAATTTTTGATTCAAAGGCATAAAGACGAGGAAGGAGTACGACAATGCGTTCAACATTTATGGGGTTAGAAACTGCCCGGCGTGGATTATCAACTCAACAACAAGCTTTGGAAACGACTGGTAACAATATTTCAAATGCGAATACACCTGGCTATACGAGACAAAGGGTGAACTTTGAACCGACTGAACCGTATCCTCCTGTTGGGATGAACCGTCCAAACATCCCTGGACAGATGGGGACGGGTGTGAAAGCGGGCTCGTTACAACGAGTGCGTGAGTCCTTTCTCGATTTGCAGTTCCGCCAAGAAAATTCAAAGTTTGGTTATTGGAATGCAAAATCAGAAGCGCTAAGCCGGATGGAAGATATTTTGAATGAACCTGGTTCTAATGGACTTTCGGGAACACTCGATCGCTTTTGGCAATCGTTACAAGATTTAGGGACGACTCCGAATGATGCGGGAGCGCGTTCTGTTGTAAGGGAAAATGGCATTGCTGTAGCAGATACGTTCAAATATTTAAACGATTCATTAACAACGATCCAGGGCAACATTGATTTTGAAATTGACGTTACAGTTAAAGAGATCAATTCTATTGCTGAACAAATTAACAATTTAAATAAACAAATTGCCGGTATTGAACCACACGGTTACTTGCCGAACGATTTATATGATGAGCGTGACAGACTGCTTGATCAGCTCTCTGAGCTCGTTGATATAAAAGTTGACTATAAAAAATTTAACGAAAACGATTTTCCGTTAGCAGAAGGAATCGCTTCTGTGACGATCGTTGGAAGTGGTCACCAGCTCGTTGATGGTAAAAGTCTTACATATACGCAAATGGATCGCTCCATTGCAATTGAGAGTCAGGTGGCAAATCAACAAGGGAAGTTAAGTGCTCTATTCGAAATGCATGATGAATATAGCAAGGTCCTTGCAGACCTTGATGAAATGGCTTACGCATTTGTTACGGAATTTAATGAAATTCATAGTCAAGGAGTAACTCTTGTAGATATTAAAGCAAATGCTCCAGATGATCCAGATGCTGAACCGGAGGAACTTGAGCCGAGCGGACAAGCCTTTTTTGCAGCTATTGAGAAAGAAGGTGCCGCGAAAAACATCCAACTTGCGGAAGCAATTCTTGGAGAAGGTGGACTTGATTACATCGCAGCATCTGCAGATGGTACAGCAGGAAACGGCGATATTGCACTTCAACTTGCTGAAGTGAAAAATCAAGAAGTATCGATTGATGACAGTAGTTTAAATGGCAAAACTATTCAAGGCTTTTACCAAGAAGTAATTAGCCAAATGGCCATTTCAGCCCGAGAGGCAAATCGCATGAAAGACAACACAGACGCTTTAAGAACATCGGTCAACGTCAAACGTGACTCGGTGAGTGGTGTGTCACTCGATGAAGAAATGATCAATCTCGTTCGTTTTCAACAAGCGTACAATGCCTCAGCCCGTGTTGTAACATCAATCGATGAAATGCTCGATAAAATTATTAACGGAATGGGAATAGTCGGAAGATAATTTTTTGTGAAGGGTGTTGAATACACATGCGCGTCACGCAAGGCATGTTAACAGCAAATTTATTGCGGAATTTAAATAGTAGTAACGCACGTCTCAGTAAGCTACAGGAGCAGTTATACACTCAACGTAAAATTAGCCGACCTTCTGATGACCCTGTCGTCGCATTAAAAGGGATGGCATATCGAACGAACTTAACAGAAGTTGAACAATACCGTAGGAACTTAACGGAAATGTACAATTGGATGGACAACTCAGAAGCTGGTTTAGAACAAGCAAATGCAATTTTCCAACGAACACGTGAACTTGTTGTAAAAGCATCGAATCTTGGCACACATGATCAAGATGATTTAGAAAAAATCAAAGCGGAAATTTCACAATTAAAGGAATCGCTTTATGATGTAGCTAATACACAAGTCGCTGGGAAATATATTTATAATGGAACGAATGTCACGACGCCACCTGCTAAAAAAGAAGGCGATGAAATTATATTTACTAGCGAGGGCGGCCAACCATTTAAGATTGAAGTGTCAAAGGGTGTTTCAATTGAAGCGAGCATTAATGCGGCTAACGTTTTCGGAGACGCTTTTAAAACGTTTGAACAATTGGAACAAAAGCTAATAGGGGCAGACGTTGAGGAAATTGAAGATCTTGAGATCAACTCGTTTATTACTAGCTTCCAAGGACATATCGACTCCATGCTTGCAGAGCGTGCGGAGCTTGGGGCACGTTACAATCGGGTGGAGTTAGTTGAAGATCGCCTTAGCAATCAAGAAGTGATTGCGCATACGATTTTGAAAGAAAATGAAGGTGCAGATATGGAGCGCGTCATTACAGAGTTGAAAATGCAAGAAACGATTCACCGTGCAGCTCTTTCAGTCGGTGCCCGTGTGATCCAGCCTAGCTTAGTAGACTTTTTACGCTAATAGCCTCTTTTATTTATTCGATAGATGGTCAATGCGCCGGTTGTGGCTTATCTCCGTTATGAACAAGCATGAAAAAGGTAGGTGAGTAGCTTGAATATTCCCCAAATCCGAATGGAATCACGATTTGCGAGAATTGGCATTGAACAGATGAAACCAGTTCAAGAAATAGAGCAACCACCAGCGAGCTTGACGATGCGACAACCGCCGGCAGATTTGGAAATCGAACAAAACTTTGGAAAGCTTACGATAGATCAGTCACAAGCGTGGGAAGAGATGGATATGAAGTCTGTTTTCAAACGAAGTGCGGAGCATGCCCAACAGGGCTATCAAGATTGGCTTGACGGCATGGCACGTGTCTCACAGCAAGGTGACGAATTAATGCGGATTGAACACGGGGGTAATCCTCTCGCTTCGCAAGCGATTGAAAACAGTGAGAATCCGCCGTATGAATTTAATATCGGTTGGATTCCTTCCCCATTCAGTATAAAAATCGGGTATGAACGAGGAACAGTAAACATTCGTGCACAAGCGAATAAACCGGTTATTGAAGCAACACCAAATAAGCCTATTCATCGCTACACTCCAGGTAAAGTAAATATTTATCTAGCCCAACGAAATGAACTGTCGATCCATTTTGTTAATACAAAAGCATGATTTTTTAAAGAAAAGGTGTTGTGCTATGCTTACGATTGAAACGAAATACCAAGGAGAATTAACCGTTCAAAAAGCGGATGTGTATACATTTGAAAAAGGAATTCCAGGATTTTCTGATGAAGCGTCATTTGTGCTCTTGCCTTTCGCAGAAGAAAGTCCTTTTTTTATTTTACAGTCGATTCGAACACCAGCGCTTGCGTTTATTGTGACTGACCCTTTCCTATTTTTTCAAGACTATGATTTCAAACTCGAAGAACATGTCATAAGTCAGCTCCAGATTAAAGAAGAACACGATGTCTCTGTACTTGTGATTCTGACAGTAATGGAGCCATTCGCAAAAACGACGGCAAATTTACAGGCACCAATTGTATTAAATGCGAAGAATAAATGTGGCAAACAAATTATTTTAGCCGACGAACGCTACACAACGAAGCACTCCATTATGCCTGATGCTATGAAGGAGGACTAGCAATGCTCGTATTAACTCGGAGACACAATGAATCGATTCAAATCGGAAATGAGATTGAGCTAAAGGTCCTTTCTATTGATGGCGATCAAGTGAAGCTTGGCATTCATGCGCCAAAACATATTGAAATCCACCGGAAAGAAGTCTACGTCGCCATTCAGGAAGCGAATAAGCAAGCAGCTGAGACAGCGATTAACCTTGAGCAATTATTACAAGTTAATCGCAAACACAAGTGAACTCTCTTATTCTTGTGAACGTGTTATGATAGGGATGAAGGAGTTGAACCGAATGGAAGACATGAAAGAATTGTTAAAAATGATCGTAAGTCAACAGAAGAAATTGCTTGCTAAAACGGAACGAATTGAAATTCTTGTCGAAAATATTGAAGAAAAACTAGACACAGTGGCAAAGCGCCAAGATGATCTTGATAAGCGATTTCAGTCTACGGAAGAATCCGTGAAACTGTTTCAAACAAAAATTTATGAAAGCTTAACTGCTTTGAATCGAAATTCAAGGTTGTTTCATTAAATATAAAATCTCCCACAATTCATGAAAACTTCATTTTTTTCCTTTAATGGCAACGTTCCCCATATCTTTTGTGACGGAGTTTCCCGATGTTTTAATCAAACGTTTGATTAGTATATATGCTCGTAACGTTTGTAACCGTCATGCAATATTTACAGATAAATTGAAACGGTTTGTTACGAATTTTAAATCTAGTACCCTCTTTTTCTATGCTATTCTGCAAATAGCAACAAACTCTATTAATCTAAAAAACATCAGGAGGGTACAAGCATGAAGCTAAGGAAATTACTTCTTGCGACTGTTTTGGGTATCGGGTTGCTCGGTTCACAAGTTGGTACAGCCGAAGCATCGACTCAAGCTACTGAACAAAACACGCAAGCAAAATATCAGTACGTCACATTTAAAGATTGGAATTCATTCAAAGATTGGCTTGATCAATGTTTCAAAGGTTACTATAAAAAAGATCAAACAGAAGCAAAGCCGAATGTACCAGAGAAAAATGAGGAAGAAGCTCAAAAGCCAAAACCTGAGCAAAAGCCAGAATCTGAGCCAGATAAGAATCCGGCCCCAGAACAGCAACAACCACAGCCACCAGTAGAGCAACAGCCAGCGCCGACTCCGACGCCTGAGCAACAGGATCAACCGAAGGAAGAAGAGCAAGTGAATGGCTTGTCAGCTGAAGAGCAACAAATGCTAAATCTTGTTAATCAAGAGCGGAAAAGCCAAGGCTTGCAGCCATTAAAGGCAAATCTTGAGTTAACTAAAGTAGCCCGTGTGAAGGCAAAAGATATGATTACAAACAATTATTTTTCACATCAATCACCAGTCTATGGTTCACCTTTTGACATGATGAAGCAATTCGGGATTTCCTACCGGACAGCAGGAGAAAACTTAGCGGGGAACCAAACGGTTCAAAAAGCGCACACTGCATTAATGAATTCAGAAGGACACCGTGCTAACATATTGAAGCCAGCTTTCACAGAAGTTGGAATTGGTATCGTCTCAGGTGGTCCATACGGGAAAATGTTCGTACAAATGTTCAAAGGGTAAGTCCAGAGAGAAGCCTGTTCAACAAAAAGAGCAGGCTTCTTCTTGTTTCCTTATAAAAATGGTAAACATATTCAATTTGTAACCGATATATAAGACAGAAGATGTTTTTTCTAAAAAATGAATATGGTATGTGTATAGAGGAGGGTTTAGGTATGGATGTGAAGGGAGTTACAAATGTTTCCAACGTTATCCGCCCCATGAATCGCATGTCAGACAGCTTAGAGAAAAGAAGCCAGTCACAATCTGGCTCTAGTCAACCAATGATGAGTGATTCCGGCAAGCATTTTGGGAGTCATGTAAAAGAGCGAGTCGAGGCTGTTAACGAATTTATCGTACCACTAAATTCGTCGGTGAAGTTTACGTTTCATGAAGAACTTCAAGAGTATTACATAGAGGTTGTCGATAAGCATACAGACGAAGTCATCAGGGAAATTCCACCGAAAAAGTTTCTGGACATGTATGCAGCGATGGCCGAATTTATGGGGCTTTTTGTCGATAAAAAAGGCTAACAAACGTTAAGTGGTTACCAATTTACACGGTGATAGCATAACTTTTGTACGTTGAACCCAGCCGTCTAGTGTATTGTTAGGCATTATTTGACGGCTAGACGGGGCGGTTGAACGTTTAGACTTACGTAGTCGACAACTTTAATAAAAAAGGTAAAATGATTGAAAAGGAAGCGGTGAAAGATATGCAAATCAATCAAATGCGTTTTGCGGGGTTAGCGAGTGGACTTGATACAGAGTCCATCGTCAAAGGCTTAATGGATGCGGAACGAATCCCACTAACAAAGCTCTTGCAACAGAAGCAAACGCTTGAATGGAAACGGGATAGCTACCGTGAAGTCAATACTTTAGTGAATAACTTTAATAATCTCGTTTTTAACGGTGTATTTCGACAATCGACATTTAGCAGTAAAACAGTGTCGACGAGTAACGAAAATGCTGTAAGTGCCAGAGCGGTCGGTGCTAGTTCAAATGTGTCAGCGCAAATTCAAGTAAGTCAATTAGCAACATCTGAAGTGTGGGTATCAAATGAAAGAAACGAACAAGAATTTGCATCAAGTGCAGAGACATTGACATTTAATGTTACGAAGCCTGGAGGAGAGTCATCAGAAGTCATTATCCAAGTTGATGAAACAGATACACTTGATGATGTTATCCGAAAGTTTAACAACTCCGGACTCGGTGTGTCCATGTTTGAGGATACAAATGGAAAACTTGTCATGACAATGAATGAAACGGGGGCAGGCGCCTCAATTCAACTTGCTGATCAGGCTACTATAGATTTTATGACTGGTTCTGACAAGTTAAATTTTTCCGTTGATGGAGAGTTACTACAAAGTCAGATTTCAGGGCAAAATTCGAAATTTGAAATAAACGGTTATGAAACTGAACGTACATCTAACGTCTTCACAATTAACGGCATGGAATATACGTTAAAAAACACGACAACGACCCCTGTCTCCATCTCAACGGCAACTGACGTAGATGGGATTTTTGATACGGTCGTTAAGTTTGTTGATGAATATAACAATTTAATTGATGAATTGAATGGCAAACTTACCGAGCGGATTCACCGGGATTATAAGCCACTAACAGATGAACAGCGTGAAGAGATGTCCGAAAAGCAAATCGAGATGTGGGAAGAAAAAGCAAAAAGTGGTTTACTGCGTAACGATGCAGCGATTTCAGGCGCACTGAATGAAATGCGCATGGATATGTATAAAGGGGTTCAACTTGAGAATGGAACGACATTGTTTCTCTCTGACTTTGGTATATCCCCAATCAAAGATTACATGGAGCGCGGTAAATTGGAAATTGATGTAGACAAGCTACGAGAGAAGATTTCCGAGGATCCAAATAAGTTGTATGAACTGTTTAATGGTAGTCCAGGAGCAACTGATTCTGATAATGAAGATTCCGTCGGGATTGCAGAACGCTTGAGAACGTCAATGAGAAAAATGACGCGAAGTATTGAAGAACGTGCGGGTAATGATTTGCGTACGAATCAGCAATTTACACTTGGACGTAATATCATTGACGTCGATAAACAAATCGAACGGATGCAAGATCGTCTTCAACGCATCGAGGACCGATATTGGCGACAATTTACAGCGATGGAACAAGCGATTCAACATGCAAACCAACAATCGATGTTTTTAATGGAGCAATTTGGCGGGTAGTTAAGATCATATTGTTCACCGAACATTATTTTACACCGTTGGGACCCAGCGCAAACATGCAATGTAAGCTGATGAGCCTTTCATTTGGTTCATTTATCTATACGGACGGAGCCGCTCTTAAATAAAGCATGGAGGGCGGCATTGAACTCCTACCGCTAGAGGTGGAGCGTGAGTAACACCGCTAAGATAAAAGGAGTGACACTTGAATGTCAATGAGAAATCCATATGCTGCTTATGAAAGCAATGCCGTGACGACAGCAGCTCCCGGTGAACTAACACTTATGTTGTATAACGGATGCTTAAAGTTTATAAAGCAAGCGAAACGAGCAATTGAAGAAAAGGATTTTGAAGGAAAAAATCTAAACATCCAAAAAACACAAAACATTATTTCGGAATTAATGGTTACACTAAATATGGACATCCCTGTTTCAAAGCAAATGATGCAAATGTATGAATACATGAACCACCGTCTCATTGAAGCGAATATTAAAAACGATGCGACCCTTTTGGATGAAGTAGAGGAATTTATTATTGAATTTCGTGATACGTGGAAAGAAGTTGTACTCATCAATCGTAAGGCTCAGCATAGCGGAAGTGAACGAGCGTAATGAATAAAGTTCAAGAGCTTCTTGACGTGACCGAACAGTTTCATTCACATTTGGAAAAAGGAATGACCGATGACCGAGACGTGTACATTCAATCAATTGATACTTTTTTAGAAAAAAGACAAGCGTTGATTGATGCACTACCGAAAACGTACACGGAAGCTGATAAACAAGTTGGCAAAGAAATTGTGGCACTGAATGAAAAAGTCGATAACCTTTTAGAAAATCAACTTTTACATTTAAAAAATGACCTCGATATGTTTAAAAAAAATAAAGTACGACAACAGCACTACGCCAATCCGTATAAGGGTTTGTCCGTTGATGGGATGTACTTTGATAAAAAAAAATAAGGTTACAGTTTGACAACGTTTTCAGGACTGATTATAGTAAGTGTATAGATGTTAACAATATGTGAACATTTAATTATGAAGAACGTAAGAATGAAGGGAATGTATGCAGAAAAATGCAAGGAAAAGTAAAATGGTTTAACGCAGAAAAAG
>DKGN01000018.1:814-1220 GCA_002453275.1 Caryophanales bacterium UBA6769 | reverse complement strand
AGCGCGAAGATGGAGATGACGTGTTCGTCCATTATTCGGCTATCCAATCAGAAGGTTTCAAAACGTTAGAAGAAGGCGACACAGTCGAATTCGAAATCGTAGAAGGTGCACGTGGACCACAAGCTGAAAACGTAACAAAGCTTTAATTCGCATTCCCTTCAAGGCCAGTTCAAATAAGCACAAATTTTTGAACAAGCATGACCATAGAAGGACTGTAATTGAAGCAACATCCACCCCACTTGACTAGTTCAAGTGGGGTGTTCTCATTTTCGTCACTATTTCTAGACGCATTTTACTATATAATAGAGGTATGGGCTTCCTATTCCCTTCCTTATTTTTAAGTTCTAAGGGTAAATTCAATGTTTAAGAAGGAATAAGGACGGGTAATAAAGAAGTATAGTATCAT
>DKGN01000018.1:0-579 GCA_002453275.1 Caryophanales bacterium UBA6769 | reverse complement strand
CAGGGGGAAATGCTCCTGTCGCCCGCTTTTAGTATATTCAGTGGCAGGCGGGGAGTTCCATTAGGTACTGCTACTGTTTTTTCCGAACGGGTGCAACTTACGATCGTTACCCTACTGGATAGAGAAGCGGGTAATATTGCACGAGGAGGAGTCAACTATGAATTTTTCAATTCGCGGTGAGAACATTTCAGTTACTACAGCATTAAGGGATTACATCGAAAAAAAAGTGGGTAAGTTAGAACGTTATTTTGATTCACCGATCAATTCTGATGTGCATGTAAATTTAAAAGTCTACAATGATACGCAATCGATCGAAATTACGATACCGATGCAACACTTGCTACTTCGAGGCGAAGAGGAACACGCCGATATGTATGCGGCAATTGATCTCGTCGTTGAGAAGCTTGAACGGCAAGTCCGAAAATATAAAACGAGAGTCAATCGAAAGGCTCGACAAAATAGCGGTGTGAATCAAATGTTTGCCACAGCTGTTGAAACGGTTACGGAAACGGATGAAGACTTCGAAGTTGTCCGTACGAAGCGATTCAACTTGAAGCCAATGGATGTTACGGAAGCAAT
>DKGN01000070.1:7038-18875 GCA_002453275.1 Caryophanales bacterium UBA6769 | reverse complement strand
AGTTGGGGCAGATTCTTCTTATTTTACGATTGAATGAGTTTGATATGAAAGTGGTGCCAACATGTCGTCGTCACAAATGAGAGCCGTTACCTTAAACAAAAGAACAAACCGACCGCTTGTGTTAGCAGCAATTATTATGTCAATGTTCATGTCTGCAATAGAAGGAACAATTGTGGCGACAGCGATGCCAGGAATCGTAGCGGAACTTGGCGGGTTTTCCCTTTATAGTTGGGTTTTTTCAGCTTACTTAGTTATGCAAGCTGTAACGATTTTAATTTATGGTAAACTATCTGATTTATTTGGTAGAAAACCAATCTTTGTTTTTGGGGTTGTGACATTTTTAATTGGGTCTATTTTATGTGGCTTTGCTTCCACTATGGTAATGTTAATCATTTTTCGATTGATTCAAGGCTTTGGTGCTGGAGCCGTAACTCCAATTGCTACGACAATTGTTGGTGACATTTATTCACTGGAGGAGCGAGCGAAGGTTCAAGGTTATTTATCAAGCGTTTGGGGAGTTTCAGCCATTTTAGGACCATTGCTCGGAGGAATTTTAGTTCAGTATGTAAATTGGTCATGGATTTTTTGGATTAATATTCCAATCGGAATTTTTTCTATTATTGGGGTCGTCTTTTTTTTACATGAACACCCTGAAAAAAAGCAGCCCAAAATTGACTATGCTGGAGCAACGTATCTACTTATCGCAGTGTTGGCAATCATGCTCGTACTCATTCAAGGTGGAGTTGCTTGGGCGTGGTCATCTATCGAAATTATCACATTAGGAGCAATTGCTGTTACATTTTTTGCTATTTTTATGTACCAAGAATCACGATTTGAAGAACCTATGATGCCATTGGAGTTATGGCGCCAGCCGTTAATGGTATTTGCAAACGTAGCAACATTAACGTCTGGGATGATTTTGATGGGGGTTTCTAGTTTTTTGCCGACCTTTGTGCAAGGCGTCATGGGACAGACTCCAATTATTGCGGGTTTTACATTAACGACGATGTCAATTGGCTGGCCAATTGCTTCTACGATTGCTGGAAGAGCGATGCTCAAGGTGGGCTTCAGACCGATTGCAATCATTGGAGGCATTGCGCTCGTCATTGGTTCTATCTTTTTTGTTTTCCTAACACCTGCACTTGGACCGATTTGGGCAGGTTTGGCATCTTTCTTTATTGGTGTCGGAATGGGATTAACGAGTACTACGTTTATCGTTGCCATTCAAAGTAGTGTTGAGTGGAAAAGACGAGGCGTTGCGACGGCTAACAATATGTTTATGCGAATGCTTGGTAGTGCAATTGGAGCCGCGCTTCTTGGGGGTATATTGAATAGTCAAATGAAGCGGTATTTTAACCAACATGGCGAATCGGTTGCTCGATTGGAATCCGTTGATGTCGTTGAAGTATTATTAAATGAGACAGAGAAGCAATCTTTGTCCGAAAAGACGTTATATTTACTCCAAGATGGATTAATATTTGGACTACATAGCGTATATTGGGGCTTGCTTATTATTGCGCTTATTACGTTATTGAGCATACTCTTTTTTCCAAATCCTCACGACTCAAAGAAATAAACTAAGAGACGAGGCCGTTGCACGATGACAGAATATGAAATGCTATCCATTTTAGCTGAAGAATTGAATATGCGAAAAGCAGCAGAAAGGCTTTATGTTACACAACCAGCGCTAAGTCAGCGATTGCGGACAATTGAAAGAGAATGGGGTACAGAGATTTTTTTACGTTCAAAGAGAGGGCTAGCTTTGACCCCTGCTGGAGAAAAAATTATTGCCTATGCCAATCAAACATTGAAGGAAAAAGCGAAGGTTTTAGATGAAATATCCTTAATGGAAACAGAAGTGTCAGGAACGCTTAAACTTGCTGCTGCCTCTATCATTGGGCAATATTGGCTGCCAAAAATCTTGAAGCAATACGTTGATCTTTATTCAAAAGTAAAGGTCTCCTTAATTACTGGGTGGACGAGCGAGATTGTCCATCAGTTCGCAGAAGAGCACTATCATATTGGAATTATTCGCGGCAATCCTGATTGGCGAGGGAAGAAAAAGTTATTATTAAGTGACGAACTCGTTCTCGTTGATACGAACATCCAATCGATCGAGGAATTAAAGAATTCAAGCAAACCATTTATTCAATTTAAAAGCGACTCTACTTATTATCGCGAAATTCAATCCTGGTGGCATGAACATTTTTTATCACCCCCTGAACGAACAATAATCGTTGATCATATTGAAACATGTAAACAAATGGCACTAAATGGAATTGGATATGCTATTTTACCTTCAATTAGTCTTACTGAGCATGATCGGTCTATGAATCAGATTCCATTAAGAACAAAATCAAATGAAAAGGTTAGTCGTGATACGTGGATTATTTATCACGAATCTCAAACTCGCTTAAAGCAAGTTGACGCATTTTTAAATCTTGTCAATCAATTATGAACGCTGAAGCATAAAAAGAAAAAACAGGGGCATTGTATCCAATGGGAAGTTGTTTTTTATAAGATTGACAAGAAAGAGGGATGAAAAAATGGCAACGGTTGGTGTAGAACAATCTTTAACGAATGTTTCAGAGGCTCTGCAAAATAAAGGCTTTCATGTTGTGACATTGAAGCAAGAATCAGATGCAACAAATTGTGATGTTTGTGTTATTTCAGGTCAAGATGAAAATATGATGGACATTCAAAATATTGTTACGAATGGTTCAATATTGAATGCAAGTGGTTTATCTGCTGAGGAAATTTGTCAAGAAGTAGAAAAACGCATTCACTAATAATGACAATGTAAAGTGCATCCGATTTACAGGAAAACTCAAAGGTGTAGAAATGCACCTTTGAGTTTTTTTAATCGAAACGAATGTTACGTGGAAGAAGTAAATATGCTATGATCGTTTCAATTGTTAAGAGTAACGGAGGAATTTTTGTGAAAAAAGAATTTGCGGTTATCGGACTTGGTCGATTCGGGGGAAGTATTTGTCGTGAGCTAGTCATTCAAGGAATGGAAGTACTAGCGATCGATATCGATGAGGAAAGGGTAAATGAGTATGCCGAAGTTGCAACCCATGCTGTTATTGCGGATACGACAGACGAAAATGTATTGAAAAACTTAGGGATTCGGAATTTTGAACATGTGATTGTTGCTATTGGTGATAATATTCAGGCGAGCATCCTAACGACGTTAATGTTAAAAGAACAAGGTGTGAAAAAAATTACAGTCAAAGCCCAAAATGATCACCATGAAAAAGTTCTTAAAAAAATTGGTGCTGATCAAATTGTACACCCTGAGCGAGATATGGGAGTAAGAATTGTAACAAATCTAGTTTCGAATAACGTGCTTGATTATTTAGAGCTATCAGCCGAATATAGCATCGTCGAATTAATCGCGAGTTCAAAAATTCATGGTAAAACTTTAATCGATTTAGATGTACGGGCCATTTATGGTGTCAACATTGTAGCGATAAAAAGAGGGGAGTCAATTATGATATCACCCCAAGCTCATGAAGAAATATTGAAAGATGATATTTTAGTTGTGATTGGGGCCTATCAAGATATCAATCGATTAGAAAAAAAGTTGCTCAACGAATAAAATAAAAAAAGCCCTTGCGGGCGTTTTTTATTTATTATGTCTCCATGATGATAGGTAAGATCATCGGGCGTCTCTTTGTTTTTTCATATAAAAAGGGAGCTAACGTATCTGTAATCTCGTTTTTTATTTGTGACCATTGACTCGTTTGTTGTTCCATCACTTGATGTAAATGTCGGCGGATAAGTTCTTGCGCTTCTTTAATCAAGTCTCCAGATTCTCGCATATAGACGAAGCCCCGTGAAATAATATCAGGACCGGAAACAATCTTATATTCATTCATATTAATGCTAACAACAACGACGACAAGACCTTCTTCGGAAAGAATTCTTCGGTCACGAAGGACGATGTTTCCGATATCTCCAATTCCACTACCATCTACATAGACAGAACCGGACGGTATTCTTCCTGCAACAACAGCCTTATCGGATTCCAGGGCAAGAACATCTCCATTATCCATAATGAATGAATTTTCTTCAGGAATATCACAGTCAGCAGCTAATTTTGTATGCATTTTTAACATCCGGTATTCTCCGTGAATTGGAACAAAAAATTTCGGTTTAATGAGACGAATCATTAGTTTCATTTCCTGTTGGCCACCATGACCAGATGTATGGATATCGCTTAACTTATGGTGGATGACTTCGGCACCTGCTCGATAAAGCCGGTTGATAATCTTTCCTACACTAACGGCATTTCCAGGAATGGGTGAGGATGAAAATACTACTGTATCACCTGGGATGATTTGAATTTGCCGATGTGTGCCATTGGCGATTCTTGATAATGCCGCCATTGGTTCACCTTGGCTTCCTGTACAAAGAATTGTAATCTCATTGTCAGGTATACGATTAATTTGTTGAGCATCAATAAATGTATCTTTAGGGGCTTTAATGTAACCAAGGTTCTGACCGATTTCCATTGCGGATTCCATACTTCGCCCAAAGACAGCTACCTTCCGCCCATTTTCAACAGCTGCTTCTACTACTTGTTGAAGTCTGTGAATGTTCGAGGCGAATGTAGCAAAAATAACCCGACCGTCTACTTTCCGGAAAATGTTTTGAATGGTCTCTCCGACACGTCTTTCTGACATTGTGAATTCAGGGATTTCACTGTTCGTGCTATCTGAAAGCAGACACAATACGCCTTCTTTTCCGATTTCCGCCATTTTAGTTAAATTAGCTGGCTCACCAACTGGTGTGAAATCAAACTTAAAATCTCCCGTATGCACAATATCCCCTTGTGGTGTTTTGACAACGATACCAAAAGAGTCAGGAATACTATGGGTGGTTCTAAAAAAACTAACTGCTGTCTTACGAAACTTGATTACATCGTCTTCATCAATCTCTACTAGCTTCGTGCGGCGTAATAAACCATGTTCCTCTAGTTTGTTCCGTATGAGCCCAATAGCAAGCTTTCCGCCATAGATAGGAATGTTAATTTGTTTTAATAAAAATGGAATGCCACCTATATGATCCTCATGACCATGTGTAATAAACAACCCTTTTATTTTGTCACTATTTCTAACGAGATATGAATAATCAGGGATAACATAATCAATTCCTAAAAGCTCGTCCTCCGGAAATTTTATTCCCGCATCAATTAATATAATCTCGTCTTGAAATTGGACACCATACGTGTTTTTACCAATTTCACCAAGTCCTCCAAGTGCAAAAACTGCGGTTTGATGATTCTTTAAAAATTTCATAAATTATACTTCTCCAATACTTTTCTCATATTTTCTTGTTATTGCTTCTAACAGTATAAACGAAAATGGAATCTTTTTCATGTTTCCTATAATCAAAATTCAGTCAAACGATGTTTATTTAACAAATCTTTCCAACGTTTTAAAAGGCGTTCTTTTAATTTTTTAAGCAAAGACTTAGCATCTCCCTCCACAATATAAATTCTGTACTCTTATTATTTGAGGGAAACTTAAAAAATTGCATGTAAATAGTTGGAGAAGATGTTTGTGCAAAAGACCTATGTTCAGTATTTAGCGAACGATTGGCTTACCATACGTTTGAAATGGAGTTTGTTCGTCAATACGATCATAAAATAAGACTCCATCTAAATGATCAATCTCATGTTGAATACAAATGGCTGGTAATCCTTTTAATCTTAGTTTAACTTCTTTTCCAGTTAAGTCTGTTCCTTTAACTTGGATTCGTGCGTAACGTGGAACATTGCCAGGTATATCTTTGTCAATAGATAGACAACCTTCTCCACCCTCGAGATACGTCTGTTCAACAGAATGACTTAAAATTTTCGGGTTAAATAAAGTATAACGATGTTCTTCACCGTTTGCTTCCTTTATCAGTACGGCGATCATCCTTTTAGTTATTCCGATTTGAGGTGCAGCTAACCCGATACCGGGCCGTAAATTATATTTTTCAGCTACTTCGGGATTTTGACTGTTCTCTAAAAAATCGATCATTTTTTGTAATGTTGCTATGTCTTTTTCTGTCGGAGGCATCTGCACAGGCTCCGCTTTTTTTCGAAGAACTGGATGACCGTCCATTAGAATATTCTTCATCGTTAACATAAATTTCACTCCTAAACGAAAAAACAATAAAAACATTCACTTTATTTTACCATAACGCTATTTGTCGTGTTGAGGTTTTTATTGAATAACACTTTTCAAAGAGAATTATTATATAACAGAGATAGCATGTTATATAATACAGTTTAGAGATTAAGGATAAAAATAAACTGTAGCATATTTAGAAAACACTTATAAACTATGCTTGATCAACTTCATAAAATAATATACACTTTATACAAGTAGAAACTGTTTCACTTCAGTTAGTGATTGGTGTAGTACAGAACATTTTTTTTAGAGCTGTTATATAACCGCTTACATTTTGAAGAAAGGTTTGAATTTACGTTTTTATGAGAAAGTTGTAAGCAATGGTCAATTCATTGGAATTGCAATTTTTGGATAACCTAAATAAGTATAAAAGATATAGGAAGGAAGAGGTGGGATCCGTGGGATTTATGTCACTTGAAAACATTGAAAAGGAATTTCAAACGTTTCAAATTTTAAATGAAGTAGGAGAAATCGTAAATGCGGACGAAGAGCCTAACTTATCAGATGATGAACTAAGAGAATTAATGAGAAGAATGGTCTATACCCGTGTTCTTGATCAACGTTCGATCTCATTAAACCGTCAAGGAAGGCTAGGATTCTATGCCCCAACTGCCGGTCAAGAAGCCTCCCAACTTGCAAGTCACTTTGCGCTTGAGAAAGAGGATGTTTTATTGCCTGGTTATCGCGATGTACCACAAATTATTTGGCACGGTTTATCACTTGAGAAAGCTTTTTTATTTTCCAAGGGACATTATGCAGGAAACCAATTACCAGATGATTTAAATATACTTCCACCGCAAATTATTATCGGTGCCCAAATTATCCAAGCGACAGGTGTTGCACTTGGTTTGAAAATGCGGGACAAAAAAGCAGTTGCTGTAACGTATACTGGTGACGGTGGCACATCACAAGGAGATTTTTACGAAGGAATTAACTTTGCGGGTGCATACAACACTCCTGCTATTTTTATCGTTCAAAATAATGGTTTTGCAATTTCAACCCCAGTTGCCCTGCAAACGAATGCAAAAACACTTGCACAAAAAGCAGTTGCAGCAGGAATCCAAGGTATTCAAGTCGATGGCATGGATCCGTTAGCTGTATATGCTGTTACTAAAAAAGCACGTGAACGAGCATTGAATGGTGATGGGCCAACGTTAATTGAGACGTTGACGTATCGTTATGGTCCACATACGATGGCTGGCGATGATCCAACTCGTTACCGTTCTGACGATCTTGACAATGACTGGGAGAAAAAAGATCCAATCGTGCGCTTTAGGAAATACTTGGAAGCGAAGGACCTTTGGACAGAGAAAGATGAAGAGCAAACGATTGAGCAAGCTCAAGAAGATATTAGAGAAGCGATTCAAAAAGCCGATAACGCTCCAAAACAAAAGGTAACAGATTTACTCGGATTCATGTTTGAAGAGATGCCAAAAAATATTGAGGAGCAAATGGCAGAATATAAAGCGAAGGAGTCGAAATAACGATGGCACAAATGACGATGATTCAAGCGATTACCGACGCTCTTAGAACAGAACTTAAAAACGATGAAAACGTATTAGTGTTCGGAGAGGACGTAGGGGTAAACGGTGGGGTGTTCAGAGCGACAGAAGGATTACAAAAGGAATTCGGGGAAGAGCGTGTATTTGATACACCGTTAGCGGAGTCTGCCATTAACGGATTAGCAGTCGGTCTTGCGCTACAAGGTTATCGCCCTGTGCCGGAAATTCAGTTTTTCGGATTTGTTTATGAAACAATGGATGCCATTTCTGGGCAAATGGCGCGTATGCGTTACCGTACGGGAGGCACGAGAACATCTGCAATTACCGTTCGTTCTCCATTCGGTGGAGGTGTTAAGACTCCTGAGCTACACGCTGATAGCCTTGAAGGCTTGATGGCACAACAGCCAGGATTAAAAGTAGTCATACCATCTACTCCATATGATGCTAAAGGACTTTTAATTTCCGCCATCCGCGATAATGATCCTGTTATCTTTTTAGAGCATATGAAACTATATCGTTCGTTTAGACAGGAAGTTCCTGAGGAAGAATATACTATAGAAATTGGAAAAGCAGAAGTAAAAAGACAAGGAAAGGACCTATCCATTATTACGTATGGCGCGATGGTTCAATCTTCAATTAAAGCAGCCGAAGAACTTGAAAAGGAAGGTATCTCAGCTGAAGTCATTGACCTTAGGACAGTTAGCCCGTTAGATGTCGACACGATTGTTGAATCTGTTGAAAAAACAAATCGTGCGATCGTTGTTCAGGAAGCTCAAAAACAAGCAGGAATCGCAGCCAATGTAGTAGCAGAGATTAATGATCGTGCGATTTTAAGTTTAGAAGCTCCAGTTTTGCGAGTAACAGCCCCAGATACGGTGTATCCATTTTCGGCTGCTGAGGACGCTTGGCTTCCGAATTATAAAGACATTATCGAAACAGCAAAAAAGGTTATCCACTTTTAATTGTCCTTTTTCGATAACGTCAAATAAAACAGGAGGCGAACCTATTGGCATTTGAATTTAAATTACCAGATATTGGTGAAGGAATTCACGAAGGTGAAATTGTAAAGTGGTTTGTTAAAGAAGGGCAAGAAGTTAAAGAAGATGACCCCATTGTAGAAATTCAAAACGATAAAGCAGTCGTTGAAATCCCGTGCCCTGTAGACGGGAAAGTTTTAGAGATAAAAGTGAACGAAGGAGACACTGCTGTTGTTGGTGAAGTCATTATCACATTTGAAGCAGAAGGATATGAAGCTGTTGATAGCGGTGATAACGAAGATAATTCCGAAGCAGATGAATCTAAATTGGATGAAGATGAAAAAGTAGATACAGAGGATAACATTGAACCGCAAGAGGATGAATCTCCAAATAAAAAACGCGTCATTGCAATGCCATCTGTTCGTAAATATGCGAGGGAGAAATTTGTTGAGATTACCAATGTAGCTGGAACGGGGAAAAATGGCAGAGTTTTAAAAGAGGACATTGATCAATACTTAAGCGGAGAAAGTGAGCTAGAAGGCACGCAAGCTGGCCAATCTGATGATATGCAAGAATCGCAACAAGCATCCGATGTAACTCAACCTGTTGGGGAGCAAGAGGAGACACGTGAAAAATTGCGTGGCATTAGGAAGACAATCGCAAAAGCAATGGTTCATTCTAAACATACAGCACCCCACGTCACTCATATGGATGAGGTCGTTGTAACAGATTTAGTTGCTCACAGAAGTCAATACAAAACGATCGCTGAAGAAAAAGGTGTTAAATTAACGTACTTGCCATACGTTGTAAAAGCACTAGTGTCAGCGCTCCGAGAATACCCAGTATTAAATGCTTCAATTGATGATGAGAAGGAAGAAATTGTATATAAACATTATTACAATATTGGGATCGCAGCTGATACGCCAAATGGACTAGTCGTCCCAGTAATTAATGAAGCTGATCGGAAATCAATGCTTATGATCTCGAAAGAAATTAGTGAGCTCGCGACGAAAGCGCGCGATGGAAAATTAACAATGTCTCAGATGAGTGGAAGTAGCTGTACGATTTCCAATTTAGGTTCTGCTGGGGGTCAATGGTTTACTCCAGTACTCAATCATCCAGACGTTGCAATCTTAGGGGTCGGAAGAATTGAAGAAAAAGCAGTTGTTCAAGACGGAGAAGTTGTCGTTTCCCCTGTTCTTGCGTTATCCTTAAGTTACGATCATCGTCTAGTCGATGGTGTGATGGCTCAAAAAGCGCTAAATCATATTAAACGATTACTGAATGATCCACAATTATTAGTAATGGAGGCGTGAGTAATGGTAGTTGGAGATTTTGCAGAAGAGATTGATACACTAGTTATCGGATCGGGGCCAGGTGGCTATGTAGCAGCAATTCGGGCTGCACAACTAGGCCAAAAAGTAACGATTGTTGAAAAGGATGAAAGCCTCGGTGGCGTATGTCTGAACGTCGGGTGCATTCCATCAAAAGCACTCATTAGCGCAAGCCATAAATATGAGGAACTGAATAGTTATGATGAATTAGGAATTACTGTTGAAAATGCAAAAGTTGATTTTAAAAAAGTTCAAGACTGGAAAAGTTCAATCGTCCAAAAACTAACTGGTGGCATTGAAGGTCTTATGAAAGGGAACAACATTGACGTAGTCAAAGGTGAGGCCTACTTTTCTGATAAAAACACAGTGCGTGTGACGAAAGATGAATACACAACACAAACGTACAATTTCAAAAATTGCATCATTGCAACAGGTTCAAGGCCAATTGAATTACCTGATTTCAAATGGAGTGACCGAATCTTATCGTCAACTGGCGCACTAGCACTAGAAGAAATCCCTAAAAAAATTGTCGTTGTCGGCGGTGGATATATTGGAATTGAGTTAGGTACTACATTTGCTAACTTTGGTTCTGAAGTTATTATCCTTGAGGGCGAAAAGCAAATTTTATCTGGCTTCGAAAAACAAATGAGTTCCCTCGTTCAACGTCAATTAAAGAACAAAGGTGTTGAAATATACACTGAAGCAAAAGCGAATAGTGTTGAGGAAAAAGAAGACGGTGTTGTTGTTACTGCAGAAGTAAAAGGTGAAACAGAAACAATTGAGGCTGATTATGTACTAGTTACTGTCGGAAGACGTCCAAATACGGATGACTTAGGACTTGAACAAATCGGAATTGAGCTTACTGAACGAGGATTAATAAAAATTGATAATCAATGCAAAACTTCAATTGATGGCGTTTATGCAATCGGTGATATTGTAGCTGGACCAGGTTTAGCGCATAAAGCTTCATATGAAGGAAAAGTGGCTGCTGAAGCAATTAGTGGAGAACCGGCACAAGTTGATTACTTAGCAATTCCAGAAGTTGTCTTTTCTGAGCCAGAGCTTGCCTCTGTTGGCTATACAGAACAAGAAGCAAAGGATGCAGGCTTCGATGTAGTTGGTTCTAGATTCCCGTTTGCAGCAAATGGGAGAGCTTTATCATTAAATGCAACGGATGGCTTTGTTAAGCTTGTAACGAGAAAAGAAGACGGCTTAGTTCTAGGTGCCCAAATTGCAGGCCCAAGCGCATCAGACATGATTGCAGAACTTGGTTTAGCAATTGAAGGTGGCATGACCGCGGAAGATATTGCATTAACGATTCATGCACATCCAACATTAGGTGAGATCGTAATGGAAGCGGCTGAAGTCGCATTAGGTACCCCGATTCATATTATGAAATAAGTAAAATGACAGCCGTGGGCAACATTAAATGCTCACGGTTTTTTTGTAATGGTAGTCAACGACCACACATATCGTAGTATGAGGTGGTCGAAGTGCGACAAATCGTCAAGAGCATATTGTTGCATGAGTTGATTTGGTTTATTTACTCTTTAATTATATACGTATCTCCAGAAGATCGGATTAGCGCAAAGATTTTCATGTTATTGATCTTTATTTACTTGGCATCAGTCATTAGTTATCTGATCGGTAAAACGAAGCATTTTGTCATGCTTAGTCTAATCGTGAGTGCGTTCTGTTTTCCTTTTATCAAAATGTTAATTTCCATCGTCATATAAAGTTCGTTTCGTACCGTTTATAGCCAGTGAATTTCCAGAGTAGAACGATACTGTGCGGTAATGAATTGGATCCGACCGCTTCGGCAGAATACTTCGCTTTCCA
>DKGN01000070.1:0-6878 GCA_002453275.1 Caryophanales bacterium UBA6769 | reverse complement strand
GATCTTCGGACTCGTGCTTTTCCCATAGGAGTCTGCGTATTCTGCCTCCACTAACTAAGCTTATTACATCATGCCTTAATCTTCTTTAATAGCAGACTTGCTTTTAGTCATATAATAATTTGTGAACACTACATTTGTTGATTGGAGCGAGCGGTGACCCAAGCCATATCTACGGAAAGCAACTGTTTAGAACGGAATTCAACTTCTACATTAGAAAATAGAATGTTGTGTCCGAATCTAGAGAGTAAAGAGTAGCGGAGAAAATACACGTAGACTCCCCAGTCGCCCACGGAAAGCGAGGTGTATTTTCGGAGCGGTTCACGCTTACCTTTACTTTTAAGCTACCGCACAGTTTATACAGAATGTGAACAACAACAATTTTTTAAAAACAGCTTTATATAATTTGGGAAGTCGATCAATGGGGAGGAAGTATAATGGTGAATTGGACGACAAAGGTTTCTGAATTGTTAGGTATTCGTTATCCGATTATTCAAGGAGGACTCGCTTATTTAGCGTATGCTGAACTTGCTTCAGCTGTTTCTAATGCGGGGGGTCTTGGCCAGATTACTGCCATGAGCTTATCATCACCAGCGAAATTGAAAGAAGAAATAACAAAAGTTAGAGAGAGGACAGACAAGCCTTTCGGAGTTAATTTTGCAATCGGTCAGCAAGGAAGAGAATATGCACACATGCTTCAAGTGGCAATCGATGAGAAGGTTCCAGTCGTGTCAGTGACAGGTGGAAACCCGACAGCTTTTTTTCAACAATTAGAGGGAGTTGAAATTAAAAAGCTTGTTCTCGTCGCCTCGAAAAGACAAGCAATTAAGGCCGAACAATTAGGCGCAGATGCGGTTATGGTAGTAGGTCAAGAAGGTGGTGGGCATCTCGGAAGAGACGATATCGGTACGCTTGTCCTCGTGCCCCAAGTTGTTGACGCAGTCTCAATTCCAGTTGTCGCCTCTGGAGGGATCGGGGATGGTCGTGGTTTACTTGCGGCGCTAGCATTAGGAGCTGAAGGTGTGGAGATGGGAACCCGGTTTATTGTTACAAAAGAGTGTGTTCACGCAAGTGAACAATACAAGCAATCGATTATAAATGCAGATGAAACAGATACGATTATTATAAAAAGAAGCATAGGAGCTCCAGCTCGAGCCTTAAAAAATGAATGGACGGACAAAATTTTAGAAATTGAACAGAAGAATCCTACATATGAAGCATTGCAAGATTACATTAGTGGCAATGCGAATAAACGATATATTTATGATGGGGATGTTGATGAAGGATTTGCTTGGGCCGGACAAGTTGTAGGAAGAATTCACGATGCCCCTGCAGTTGCTGAATTAATTAGAAGAATGATTGAAGAAGCTGAACATATTCATAAGCAATTATGATTTTACCCCATGCGGTTTCGCATGGGGTAAAATCATTACTGTAAAATATTTTCCTCGTGTGTACTCATTTGTTGATTGGAATGTTGTGACGAATTATTATTTTTCATACTAGCGACAAAGGGTACCATTTGCTGTATTGTGTTACCGATCCCCTTACCACTTTTCGTCATGCTGTAGAATGTTGCCGCACCTACCCCGACTGATGCGATGAGAGGTAACCAGATTCCCTTATCTTGCTGCTGCATTCTCATACACCCCTTCCAAAAAACTTCGTACACATCTATTATCTTGCCAAATTTCTTTTAAAAAATGAGCTAGAATAGCTTCCAGATTTTATAAATTTATAAACGATGTTTACACAAAAGTTCATTGTGAGTTTTGTTGACTAATTCAGCTTTGTATGAACGAGGACCTTTTAGCTGTTAATTGAGCCCAAGAATATGAATTAAAAGATGATTTAGTTTGAAACTTAACAAAAAGTGGAATGATAAGAGCAATTGGGATGTCTCGTCAAGAATATTAATAGGGGTGTTTAAAACATGAAGCAAGTAATCCAAACGTTGAAACGGCAAGATGCCGAAAAGCGGTTACCCGTTTTAAAATTGGAACTTAATTATGAGTTGGCAATGCTTTACGAAGCGTTAACCCAAAATGACTCTGAGCAAATTAAAGTATCAAAACATAAGCTTGAATTACTTCGTCAAGAATTAATTCGTCTAGAAGCATAATAGGAAGTGGACTGAGAGGTTCGTAATGATAAGCACTCCCCTTTAAGTTTTTTCCGATAAATAACAAGATTGTTTCGACAATTGGAGAATTGTAAGGTAAACTGAAGCATAATGTAATTCTCCATGTAAAAGAATGAAGGAAAACTTGTGTAAAAGGGGCAATCGATACATGCGTGAAGCACAATGGGATAAGATTTTTTATGATGCAAAAAAATGGGTAAAAGAAGCAAGCCAATTAATCATTCAATCGTTTCAGCACAAACTGACGGTCCAATATAAAACGAATTTTTCAGACCTTGTTACAAATATTGATGAACAAGTTGAGCAATTTTTTATTACTCAAATTTATAAAAAGTACGAAGGCCATCGTGTTGTAGGTGAAGAGGGTTTCGGTGATGATACAAACTCTCCAGAAGGGATTCTCTGGATAATCGATCCGATAGACGGAACAACGAATTTTGTAAACCAGCAGCGGCATTTTGCTATTTCTCTTGCTGTGTATAAGGATGGCGTCGGAAAAATAGGGATTATTTATGATGTTATCGCGGACGAATTGTATCATTGTATAAAAGGAGAAGGCGCTTTTTTAAATGATCGTAAATTATCAAAGCTACCGAAAAAAGATCTAGCCCAATCTTTAATTGGACTTAATGCTTCCTGGTTAACCGTTAATCGAAGAATTGATCCTTCGATACTTGCTCCGCTTGTCAATGCGGCAAGGGGAATACGCTCCTATGGCTCAGCTGCAATTGAAATTGCTTATATTGCATCAGGTCGCCTCGATGGATATATTTCGTTAAGGTTATCTCCATGGGATATTGCTGCAGGGAAGATTATAATTGAAGAGCTTGGGGGAGTAATGACGAAACTCGACGGTAAACCAATTGACTTGTTAAAACAAAATACAGTGTTCGTCGCTAATCCGTATGTCCATGACGAAATCTTACAAAAGTTTATTTTGCCTAAGTTTTAGATTGTATAAAAAATGGAATACACATGTCATTGTGTATTCCATTTTCTTTTTAAGTAAAAGCCAAAGCCCATAAATAAAAACGAAAAAACAAAAGCAAGCAATGCAAAGAAAAGCATTTGTTCAGCTAAGAAAATACCGACTAACAACAGAAAAATGACAACGATGATAGATAATATAAGTAACGATATGTTCTGTTTTGACATGGTGAACCTCCAAAAGTGAATAGTCAAGACAACTTGAAGTGTATCATAAATATAAGATCGTGTCTGTATGTGGTATAATATACACTTGGTAATTCTTCAATTGGAAGGAATGGAGAAAAATAGATGAGTCAATTAAGAGATGATTTACGAAACATTGCAATTATAGCCCATGTTGATCATGGCAAAACAACGCTAGTTGACCAATTATTAAAGCAGTCAGGAACGTTTCGAGAGCATGAAGAAGTAGAAGATCGAGTCATGGACTCGGACGATTTAGAACGTGAGCGCGGGATTACAATTTTAGCTAAAAATACAGCGATTCAATACAACGATATTAAAATTAATATATTAGACACACCAGGACATGCTGATTTTGGTGGAGAAGTGGAACGAATTATGAAAATGGTAGATGGTGTTCTGCTTGTTGTTGATGCATATGAAGGATGTATGCCACAAACAAGATTTGTCCTGAAAAAGGCGTTGGATGAGAATTTAACCCCTATCGTTGTGATTAACAAAATTGATCGACCTTATACACGACCAGCAGAAGTCATCGACGAAGTGTTAGATCTTTTTATTGAGCTCGGAGCAAATGAAGATCAATTAGAATTTCCGGTTATTTATACGTCCGGTTTAAATGGAACAGCAAGTTTAAGTCCAGACAAACAAGACGATTCGATGGACATTCTTTTGGAAACTATCCAAGACATTGTTCCTGCCCCGGTTGATAATAGTGACGATCCCCTTCAGTTTCAAGTGACAATGCTTGATTACAATGACTACCTCGGTAGAATAGGAATTGGAAGAGTGTTTCGGGGATCGATTTCGGTCGGGCAACAGGTTGCATTAATGAAATTAGATGGCTCGACGAAACAATATCGCATTTCGAAGTTATTTGGGTTTCACGGGTTAAAAAGAATTGAAATTAATGAAGCTCGTGCAGGTGATCTCATTGCGGTTTCTGGTATGGAAGAAATTAATATTGGGGAAACGGTATGTCCGCCTAATGAATTAGATCCGTTACCACAACTCCGCATCGATGAGCCGACAATGCAAATGACATTTTTAGTGAATAATAGCCCATTTGCAGGTCGGGAAGGAGAATACATTACGAGTAGAAGAATTGAAGAGCGCTTACGTAGTGAACTTGAAACAGACGTAAGCTTAAGGGTTGAAAATACTTCATCACCTGATGCTTGGATTATTTCCGGACGTGGTGAATTACACCTATCTATACTGATCGAGAATATGCGACGCGAAGGATATGAACTCCAAGTGTCAAAGCCAGAAGTAATCATACGGGAAATTGATGGTGTTCAATGCGAGCCAGTGGAGCATGTCCAAATTGATGTACCAGAGGAATTTACAGGAACAATAATGGAAGCTCTAGGCGAGCGAAAAGGTGAAATGGTTGATATGGTTAATAGTGGAACGGGTCAAGTAAGAATTGAATTCCTCGTTCCCTCACGTGGTCTTATTGGTTATGCAACGGAATTTATGACGCAAACGAGAGGGTATGGGATTATTAATCGTTCCTTTGATAGTTACCAGCCCGTTGTTTCCGGAGATGTTGGTGGAAGACGTCAAGGTGTCTTAGTTTCCCAAGAAAATGGTAAAGCGACACAATATAGTATTATCCAACTTGAAGATCGTGGTACAATTTTTGTAGAGCCTGGGACAGAGGTTTATGAAGGTATGATAATTGGTGAACATAATCGAGAAAATGATTTAACTGTCAATATTGTCAGAATGAAACAAATGAGCAATATGCGGTCGGCTACGAAGGATCAGACAGTCACTATGAAAAGACCTAGAATTATGTCACTAGAACAATCGTTGGAGTACTTGAACGATGATGAGTATTGTGAAGTGACTCCGAAATCCATTCGATTACGTAAAAAAATATTAAATAAAAGTGAAAGAGAAAAACTTGATAAGAGAAAAAGAACGGAGTAAAAAAAGGATTTGAAAAGGGGTGGCGCTTTGGGTGAAGATGCAATCGCGAATGCAGAAGCAGAAGGGTTAACTTCGATTGCGATGTTAGTTGGTATTGACCAAAACCCTATGCTTGGCTTTATTCTTTTGTATCTCGTTGTCTCAGTTTTAAATATTATTGTCTTTAAATTAGGTTTTGCAAGGAAGTTGCCAATATTTAAGACAATCATTGTTTATTTTTCCTTATTAATCGGTAGTTTTATCTTAACTTTTTTTGCAATTGGGCTACCAATTGCTGAGGGTTTGTTAGTTGCAGCTATCGTACTTGCGATTTATAGATTTCGGTTGCATCAATCAAAAAAAGAAGAGCTGTCGAAAGAATAAAAAGCAGGACACTTGTCCTGCTTTTTAAAATAACTTCTTTTTTCTATTGTGATGATGCTTAAAGGTAGAACGTGACTCATGTTCGTTCGTTTTTTCTGTAATTCGATTATAACAAGTCTTACACATAAATGTGTGAATAGGCCTGTTTCTTAAGCGTTTTGCTAGTGAAGTTTCATCATCTATTGTTTCAATTGTATCGCATAGAACACATTTTACTCTCATTGTTACACCTCACCAAAAGTATAACATGAGTGGAAAAGGTTGTCATAATATTTTTTATCGATCTAAATCTTGTTTCTCTTGCTCTTGCTTAATTTTTTGCTTTTCTTTCCCATCTAACTGTTGGTCGTTTTTTCTTTCAGGATTCCGCGCATCATCTTCAATGAGTTGATCAGGTGTTTCGGGCATGATACGATTTACAATTTCCGCTAACTCTTCCATGATGCCAGCGACAGGGCGTCCTTCCTGCATATCATTCCTCATACGCTTTAACCTTTCGTTTAAATCGAGGTCAGCCGTGACAATAGCGTCTGCACCATTTGGATCGTTTTTTAATGCTTCTCCGACAGTGTACTTAACCGTTCCAACTCTTGAACGATCAAGGTCTTTATTGACGTCGATTCCAACGATTGCGTATTGTCCAATAACGATCGCGGTTGCATCATTTACATCTGGGACGGAACTTGCCAAATCGACAAGATGCTTAGCGGTATCATTTGGCTCTTTCTCATTTGTATAATTCATTTCAGATACATTGTTATTCGTGTTATCTTGTTTTAGGTCAGCTTGGCAACCGATTAATAATCCAATTAAACAAACCGTAAATATCGCAATTGTTTTTCTCAAAATAAGCACCCTTTCAAGCAATGTTACGGTTATGTTTTGTTAGATTAAATAAGTTTATTCAAATCTCCCCAAAATTCACGTTTGAAAAACAAAGGATTGTATATTTTTAATAGGATCCTCTTTATTGCTACCGTCTTTAAAGTAAAGATGTACAGGTCCATCTTCTGTTAGTGGCTTCCCATCCATAGAAAAACATAGAAATGCTGTTTTTATCTTTAGGAAATCAACTTCAATTGACGATCCATCTTTTTGTAAGATCTCCACTTTTTTCACATTATTGTGTGGCTCAGCATTCTCAATAAAAGGTCGAATCGGCATGACAAATGAACTCGATAATAATTTATCTCTGTCTCGTCCGCCGACACTTTTATTAACAGGTGGATATATTTTTGCACCTTCAGTTGTAGCCTCCTCCCAT
>DKGN01000037.1 GCA_002453275.1 Caryophanales bacterium UBA6769 | reverse complement strand
ACAGTTGCTATTTGAAACAATTGAAAATATCGACGTTTCCCCTGTTTACGATCAAGATGACATCGAAGGAATGAAACAACTTGATTACGTAGCGGGAATTGCCCCATATTTACGTGGTCCCTATCCTGCAATGTACAAAACGAGACCGTGGACAGTCCGACAATATGCTGGTTTTTCGACTGCAGAAGAGAGCAATGCTTTTTACCGACGCAACTTAGCGGCAGGGCAAAAGGGACTCTCGGTTGCCTTTGACTTAGCAACACATCGAGGTTACGACTCAGATCACTCACGCGTAATTGGTGATGTCGGAAAAGCAGGGGTTGCCGTCGATTCAATTTTAGATATGAAAATTCTCTTCGATCGTATTCCACTTGATGAAATGTCTGTTTCGATGACGATGAATGGGGCTGTATTGCCTATCATGGCTTTTTATATTGTGGCCGCTGAAGAACAGGGGGTAGAACAACATCAGCTTTCTGGTACGATTCAAAATGATATTTTAAAAGAATATATGGTAAGGAATACGTATATTTATCCACCAGAACCATCAATGCGAATTATTGCTGACATTTTCTCTTACACGTCCGAGCATATGCCGAAATTTAATTCAATCAGTATTTCTGGTTACCATATGCAAGAAGCCGGGGCGACAGCAGACCTCGAACTTGGATACACACTTGCCGATGGACTTGAATACGTAAGAACAGGGTTACAAGCAGGGCTTGATATAGATCAATTTGCACCGAGGCTCTCATTTTTCTGGGGAATCGGTATGAATTACTTTATGGAAGTTGCTAAAATGCGCGCCGCCCGACTCATCTGGGCTAAACTAATGAAACAATTTAATCCGAAAAATGAAAGGTCAATGGCACTTCGGACACATAGCCAGACGTCTGGTTGGAGTTTAACAGCGCAAGATCCATTTAACAATGTGACAAGAACAGCGATTGAAGCTTTGGCAGCTGTGCTCGGACATACACAATCTTTGCATACGAACGCTCTTGATGAAGCAATTGCACTTCCGACTGACTTTTCGGCACGAATCGCGCGAAACACCCAGCTACATCTCCAAGATGAAACAGGGATTACGAATGTCCTCGATCCATGGGGTGGCTCATATTACGTCGAAAAGCTTACAGCTCAACTCGTGGAAAAAGCATGGGCCCATATTCAAGAAATTGATGAACTTGGCGGCATGGCTAAAGCAATTGAAACAGGTCTCCCTAAAATGCGAATTGAAGAAGCGGCAGCAAGAAGACAAGCGCTCATCGACTCAAGAAAAGAAGCAATTATTGGTGTCAACAAGTACCGACCAGAAGTAGAGGAAGAGTTGGACATACTTGAAGTGGATAACACGGCCGTATTGGAAGCACAAAAAGAACGACTTAAAAAATTAAGAGCCGATCGTGATGAAGCAAAAGTTCACGCGACGCTACAAGCGATTACAGATGCGGCTGAATCAGGTGAAGAGAACTTGCTTGCCCTTGCCATTGAAGCGGCTCGAGCGAGAGCGAGTCTCGGTGAAATTTCTGATGCGTACGAAAAAATCGTCGGACGACACCGAGCAACGATTCGAGCAATTAGTGGAGTGTATAGCACTGAATTTGGGGTGGAAGAAGAAGTCGAGCACGTGAAAAAAATGTCTGATGACTTTTTAGAAGAAGAAGGCAGACGTCCACGCATCATGATTGCTAAAATGGGACAGGACGGTCATGATCGCGGGGCAAAAGTCATCTCGACAGCCTTTGCGGACCTCGGCTTCGACGTTGATATAGGTCCGCTCTTCCAAACACCAGAAGAAACGGCATTGCAAGCCGTCGAGAATGACGTTCATGCGATAGGTATGAGCTCGCTTGCAGCTGGACACAAAACATTGTTGCCGAAGCTCGTCGCTGAACTTGAAAAACTTGGAAGAGCTGATATTCTCGTCTTCTGTGGAGGTGTCATCCCACCCCAGGACTATGAATTTTTACTTGAAAATGGCGCATGTGAAATTTTCGGACCTGGGACCGTCATTCCTGTCGCGGCGCAAAAGGTACTTGAGAGAATTAACGAGCGCTTGAATGAGAGCGAGATCGTATGACAAATATTCAGCGGCGACGAAAGCTAACAGTCGATGATTATGTAGAAGGTGTATTGGTGGGTAATCGGACGATTTTAGCCCGGACGATTACACTTATTGAAAGCAATGCAATCAAGCACCGCGTTCTTGCTGAACAAGTGTTGAAAAAATTGCTTCCGCATACCGGAAATTCGATTCGAGTTGGGATTACAGGTGTTCCCGGAGCAGGCAAAAGCACCTTGATTGAGTCATTTGGTTCGATGCTATGTGAAGATGGACACAACCTTGCCGTTCTTGCGATTGATCCAAGCTCAAGTGTAACAGGAGGTAGCATTCTTGGTGACAAAACGCGAATGGAAAATTTAGCACGGAATCCGAAAGCCTTCGTAAGGCCATCCCCGTCTGGTGGCACACTTGGAGGGGTTACGAGAAAGACGCGAGAAACGATGCTTGTCTGTGAAGCTGCTGGCTTCGATGTTATTCTCATTGAAACAGTTGGAACAGGGCAAAATGAAGTTGCTGTTCGTTCGATGGTCGATTTTTTTCTCGTCCTCGCACTAACTGGTGCAGGGGATGAACTCCAAGGTATGAAAAAAGGTGTCATGGAACTTGCCGATACGATCTTTATCAATAAGGCAGACGGAGAAAACAAAGAACGCGCGATGAAAGCAAGAGCTGAGTTTAATCGGATTCTTTACTTCCTCCAATCGCCGACAGAAGGTTGGACACCGAAAGCATTTACATGCTCTGCATTAACAGGGGAAAATATTCGGGGCATTTGGGACGTTATTTTAAAATTCGAAAATGTTACGAAAGATTCCGGTATTTTTGAAAAAAGACGACAAGCACAGCTACTTGAGTGGGTCGATTGGATGATCGAAGATGAATTGAAGCGTCGTTTCTTTGAAAATAAAACGGTAAAAGCGCAATTGCCTCTAATTCGAGCTGACGTTCTTCAAGCTAAGCTTTCCCCAACACTCGCTGTCAAAAAAATTATGGAAGTATATGACGAACAGAAGTAAACTCCGATGGTAGTCGGAGTTTTTTATGTGTACACCCGTTTTCGTCTAATCCGATGTATGAATCTAATTTCACAGCTCAAGCTTCTGGAAATTCGACAGTGTATGACAATATACACGATAATTCGCTTTTTCCATTCAAATCTCCGGACTTTTGACTTACTATAGAGAGGACTATCAAATTGGGGGAGAAAAAGAAAGTGCATCCAAAACTAGAATTCATCAAATTAACAATGTCCGACTTTCAAAAAACGTTTCATGAGGATACGTGTCTTTATTTGTATAGCCAAGAGAAGGTTGAGCATGCACTACCAGGTGAAACGATCGATCTAAACATTAAAGTCGGAACACCGATGAAGGAATTAACAGGAATATTATCATACGAAGTGTTGCAGACTGGGGAATTTATGAGAAGAGAAGTAGGAGCAGAGGTAAGAGGAATTCCATATATTGCAACAGCGCAGCCAATTTTTGATGGTGATGAAGTAGTTGGTGTTCTGAGTGCCGTAACATCTATTGAAAAGGTTGACATGCTTCGGAATGGTGCCCATAATTTAGGCTCTGCTGTTCAGCAAATTTCAGCCACATCCGAAGAGATGGTGACAGCTACGAATGATATAGCCGAACGACTCCAACAACTTTCACATCAATCGGAAAAGGTTAAAGAAGAAATTGAAACGATTCATTCCATTTTAGCGTTAGTAAAAGGGGTTGCAAAGCAATCGAGTATTCTTGGACTAAATGCTTCGATTGAAGCTGCCCGTTCGGGTGAGCACGGGAAAGGGTTCAACGTCGTCGCAAAAGAAATTCGTAACATGGCAGAGAATAGTAATGATCGAGTTCTTGAAATCGAAGAA
This sequence comes from Caryophanales bacterium UBA6769, assembly GCA_002453275.1. Lineage (GTDB taxonomy): Bacteria > Bacillota > Bacilli > Bacillales > UBA6769 > Pueribacillus. The sequence goes on along the minus strand of DKGN01000037.1, from coordinate 15,279 downwards.
CAATTAGAAGTGATTAAAGAATCAATCGAGCAGATGAATGAATCAACACATACAATTGCTGCATTTACTGAAGAACATAATGCAAGCATGCAAGAATTAAATGCTACATATGAACAAATCCGAGAGACATCAGATTCTTTATTAAAAGCAAGTGAAATTTAAAGCATTGTTAACGAGGAATGGCAGAGCATGAATTGCTCTGCCATCTCCATTTTCTTAATGTGTACCCGTTCGACTTACCATACGAACAAGGATGTGCGCTAGTTTGTGACGCTCATCCTCCTCTGCGACTGACCACAATTCTCTAAGTAGGTGCTGTTCACGGTTTTGTGGCTCTTCATTTCGGGCTAAGTAATTCGCGACTTTTTCGGCTGCTGAAGCTAACTGATGCTCATCCATTCCCATTTTTTCGCCCATTTCAACTTTATCCTTCAAATACATTTGAAAACGGTTGAAGTTATCGAGAATATCATCTTTCTTTTCAGGGCTCATCGCAGCCATTTTCTGTTCAATACGTTCCGTTTCAATGCTTTCGTCTTTATTTAAGTGATCCAACAATCATCCATCCTTTCTGGGGAATTATTCTTGTTCAAAATTAGTCATTCCCACCTATTTAGAAAAAATGTATGAAATGTAAGAAACATCACCTAAAATGAGTTTTTTTCCGCCAATTGTTCATACTGTTCAACAACGTCTTGAATAAACGTAGCAACTGTTCCTTTTTTACTCATCCGTGTACCTTGACCAGCCCAGAGCGACATAAGCTCCATATTGTTTTGTTTACTTGCTTCCCGTCTCATTTTATTTGTCAATGTATTTTGAATCGGATAAGGAGCTACCTCTGTTTTGTTTTTTTGCATGTCACGAATAAATGTATTGGCGAGACCGCGGGCGGGCTTTCCAGAGAAAACTCTCGTAATCGTAGTGTCCGTTTCGGAGCTCGTGAGGATCGCTTCTTGATAGACACTTTTTGTGCCACTTTCTAAGCAAGTTAAAAAAGCTGTCCCCAACTGTGCAGCTTGAGCACCGAGTGCGCGTGCAGCCATGATTCCACGTGCATCCATCATCCCGCCTGCAGCAATCACAGGAATTGAAACGTGATCAACGACTTGGGGGACGAGTGACATCGTGCCAATAAGTGCTTGTTCGAAGGGTGAAGAAAATGTTCCTCGATGCCCACCAGCTTCGCTTCCTTGAGCGACAACCGCATCTATTCCAACGTCTTCTTGTGCAATGGCTTCATCAACAGTCGTCGCTGTCCCAATTAAAAGAATACCTTCCTTTTTTAGCTTGTTAATCGTTTCTTGCGGTGGGATACCAAATGTGAAACTAACGATTGGAACTTGTTCATCCAAAATAACAGTCACTTGTTCTTCAAATGGCTGTTGAAACGTAGTTGGTAATTCATCAAGGTGAACCCCAAGTGATTCATAAAAAGGTTGCAACTGTTCGGCCGCTTTTTTAATTGTCTGTTCAGAAGCGGATACCTCGTTCGGAACGAAAAGATTGACAGCAAACGGTTTGTTTGTCCGTTCCTTCGTTCGTTGAATACTCGTCCGCAAATTTTCAGGAGTCATATAGCCGGCACCGATCGACCCAAGACCTCCAGCATTCGATACTGCGGAAACTAACTCAGGGGTCGTGATCCCACCAGCCATACCTGCTTGAATGATTGGGTACATAATGTTGAGCTTAGTAGTTAAGGAAGATGAGTACATAGATGGAGCCTCCTTATTGAACAATGTAAATCTCGCAACAGGGAACATACGAGAATACTATTTCCCACTATGTTACAGTTTTATGTAAGTTCCGTCTATTTATAGATATCCAAGTAAAACCTTAAAACTGTTAAGGTGACTATAGTTTTCCAAAATAATTAAATTTTAAAAAACCTCGACAAAATATTCAAAATGTTTTACAATGACGATAATAAATGGAAATAGTCAAAAATTGTAATAAAGTACCAAACAAATTAGGGTAAGACTTTACGATAATTTGACAAAAAATTACTCAGTCTTCTTAAAACAACTGTGAAGCATTCACCTCTGAGAAAGTAGATTAAATTGTCGTAAGGTAGTGTATCCTGGTTTTTCTTTTGAAATAAAACTAGGTAAAAAGTATCTTTAATTATCGATACAAAAGACTCGTTATAAACAACGATTGGTTAAATTTACCTATTTTCCAATAAATTAAATAAGTGACTTTACTTCTTCAATCGTAGAGTTATAATGGAAAATATTGTCATTACTTCTCAAGTTTATATGAATGGTAGGTCATATCTCACGTGTGAAAAGGGTGTGAGGATCTATTAATAGTATAGACGAGAAGCTTCAATTTTTGTAGAAATGTATCTAAAATAACAGATTGTCGATAAGTTTTAATTATACAAAATCAGGGGGTTGTAAAAGTAAGAAATTTCAAAATAGTTATTTAGTACCTGATTGCAGCCTAAGCCTTCAATTAAATTTATTCGCGGGTTGCTCAGGGATTTTATTTAATAGGAATTGTCGACGTTCCTAAGATGAATAGTTGGCATGCGAACGATTGAAATTGGGAAAGGGGGGGTTCTGTTGTTTGAGAATTTAGGGGACAAGGAACTAATCGAAAGCTTTCAACAATCAATAGAGCTCAATCTAGATCATGATTTTATCAATTTATTAGGACAAGCTTTGCTGAAAAGGGGATTTGCAGAAGTCGTCGAGAAGGAGCTTGTTAAATAACGATAAAACGGTTAGCAAGAAATACTGGCTAACCGTTTTTTTTGTTTTATGTATCCGTCAATATTCGGGGTTGCGGAAGGGGTTGTTATTCAATAATGTATATAGACTAAGATAAAAGGGAGATGCGAATAATATGACGACTTTTCGCGATGCTCAACATGTGTATCATGTAATTGGTGAATTTATGAAGGTGCCCTCTCGAGCACGGACATTTGAAGAACTAAGACAATGGTGGGGAAATAGTCCAGCATATTATGAAGAAGGGGATGAAGTAGCCAAAATTAATTCAATCGGTGAAAGAATCCGAAAGATGAATATGGTATTCGAATTTCAGTTAAGAGAACCAAGTGCAGTCGTTAGCATTGATGCCAGACAGCCGGGGCCTGGAGAATACTATTCTGTGTCAATGGGCGAATCAACAGCGAGCCCTGACCTCATCGTCACGACGACTGGAGATGTAGCACACCAATTTTGGGGTGGTCAAGTAAGTGTCCCAGTTGCCCTGCTTACTGGAAAAATCAGAACAAATGGCTCGAAAAAGAAAGCATTGCAATTGTTGCCCAAAATTACACCTGCCTTCAGTTTATACCCTCGTTATCTTGAATTAATTGGTGAAGACGAACTTTTAAAACAGTTACACGTGAGACGCTAATCGTACAAAAATAGGGATGAGAGCATCTAAATTTTTAGAATAATCCCTACATTATAAGGATTGTTAGAAGCTGATGAAAGGGTTTACAGTAGTACACAAGACATTGAGGTTTTCTTTTTTGTTACTTTTAACAATACGAATACGTACTGGTATTGAAATGAGGTGAGCATTAAATGGATATTTTCCTTTTTACATCTAAAAGTTTAAAACAACCCCAGGAAAAACTTCTTCGATCTGCTTTGCATTTATTTGCAGAGAAGGGCTATCGAGATACAACAGTACTTGATATCGTTGCCCATGCTCGTGTATCTAAGACAACGTTTTACAACTTTTACAGGAGTAAAGAGGAACTATTGGCTCACCTCTTTGAATCTTTATTAGAAGAGGTCCTTATCAAAGTAAAACTCGCAGCTCAACGAGAATCGAACATTACAGACAAAGCGTATGCCGGCATCAAAAGTTATATCGAAATTTGTATACAAGAACATGCAGTTGCCCAATTGTTACTCGTTTCATCTGTCGGTGTAAGCGATGCCATTGAGGACCTAAGACAGACAGCATACGATCGATTCGCTGCATTTATTTTTGAAACAGTCCGTTCAGAATTAGGCTTCACTGATACAGCGAGTGATGAAGAGATCCGGCTCTTTTCTCAAGCGATGGTTGGTGCGATCAACCAAGTCGTTATTCAAGAAGTACTTCGTTTAGAGAAGCAAACTGATGTCGAAGTGATGGCAAGATTTATTAATCGGATCGTTGTCGGTTCGTATACGTTTTTGCTTGCTGAGCAAATACCGCTTATTACTGAATAAGATCGGTACATTATAATTTTAGTCTTTTAAAGGGGGAATGCGATGACTGGACGAAGTACAATGCAATTAAAAAGAATTTGTCTAAAGTGGATAAGGTCGTAACTACTAAACTATTTAAAAATTTGAGGAGGAATACAATTGGCACAAACTACTAAAGAAATTTTTGAGATGATTAGTTCTGAAATGGAGAAAGATTATTCACAGGCGGATGGAATTGAAGCAACTTATCAATTTAATATTTCTGGTGATGACGCAGCGACTTACCAAGTGATTCTTGGTGCAGATTCCGGAAGCGTCGTTGAAGGTGACTCAGAAGAAGCAGACTGTATCATCAATATGGATTCAGAAGATTTCAAGAAAATGGTTGACGGCGAGTTGAATGGTACGGAAGCATTTATGGGTGGTCAACTTCAAATTGAAGGTGACATGGGACTCGCGTTAAGACTTCAAGACATCTTATCTGCGTATAGTTCAGAAGATTAAGTTTGGACAATTGAAATGAAAATCAGAAGCCAGATGGAGAAAGAAATATGAAGTAGGCAACATAGCTACATACCAGAGTTCTGGCTTCTGGTATTTGTAATTAGAAGTTGGGAGAGAAGTGTAGAAATGAATCTAAATACGATTTTACGCGAGAATGTTGAGCAGTTTGGCACTTATCCCGTCCTTATTTTCGAAGGAGAAGAGTATACAAATACGCATATTGACGAAAAATCATCCGAGTTAGCACATTCATTAATGAAGTCGGGTGTAGAAAAAGGAGATCGCATTCTCATAACGATGCCCAACTGCCCAGAAGTTGTTATTGGTTTTAATGGGATTATAAAAAGTGGTGCTGTTGCAGTACCGATTATGCCACTGTTACAAGCACAAGAAATAAATTATATTTTACAAGATTGTCAGCCGGAAGTTGTATTAACGACCGATCTTCTTTTGCCAAAGCTAAAACAGGCTACAGAAGGCTTAAGCTCACCACCAAAAGTGTATACGTTAGACAATCCGGAGTCATCGTATTCGTTGTTAAATGAGATGGAGGGTGCTTTGAAAACACCTCCGAATGTGGAAATTAATGAAAATGATGAAGCGGCACTGCTATATACTGCCGGTACAACAGGAAGCCCCAAAGGTGTTATGTTAACGCATAAAAATCTTCTTTCAAACGCAAGGGCAGCAGCAGAAACTGCCAGTATTTTAAAATTAAAAGAAGGTCGTGTTGCGTTAGGAATTCTACCATTCTCACACGCTTTCGGTTTTACGATGATGAATGTAACGCTAATTTTAGGCGATAAAAATGTGCTTCTTCCACAATTTGAACCAAAAGCAGTGCTAGAAGCAATTGACAAGTATAAAGTAACACATTCTGCGATGGTTCCTGCAATGTTCCATGCAATATACCATCATCCCGATGCGGATAAATACGATACATCGAGTTTTATCGCGGCAACATCTGGTTCAGCACCACTTCCTCAACAACTTGCAAAAGATTTTCAGCGCAAATTCAGTTGTATTATTTTAGAAGGTTACGGTCTGTCAGAGGCTGCCCCAATTGTGACGGCAACGAATCCGTTAAAAAGAATCAAGCCGGGCTCAGTAGGGACACCGCTCCCAGGTATCGAAATCGCAGTCATTGATGAAAATGGAAACCGTTTACCACCAAACGAAGTCGGAGAACTTATCGTTTCAGGTCCAAACGTACTAAAGGGATACTACGGTAGACCTGAAGAAACGAACGAAGTTCTTCAAGACGGATGGTTACATACAGGTGATATGGCGCGCATCGATGAAGATGGCTACTTGTATATTGTTGACAGAATGAAAGACATGATCATTCGCGGTGGCTTCAACATTTACCCGCGTGATCTCGAAGAGTTGTTAATGACACATCCTGATGTCGCTGAAGCCGGAGTCGTCGGTGTTCCATCCCCAAGTATGGGTGAGGAAGTTGTTGCATACGTCGTGACACATAAAGGATCGACCGTTACATCTGAAGATCTCATCGAGTTCTGTCAGGAGAAAGTCGCAAAATATAGAACACCTCGCTTTCTCAAAATTATCGGATACATGCCAAGAAACTTAATCGGTAAGATCGATAAAGTAAAACTTAGAGAACAAGCGAAAGAGTTCGAAGAAGCAGCATCCGAAATAAAATAATAAAAACAAGATTCAGAAAAAATAAATATTTCAAATGACAGTGAATGTAAGATTCTCAAGGAGGGATTTTAATGGCAACTTTTCGTCCAACGGAGGAAGAACAAGCGTTTAGAGAAATGGCCAAAAACTTTGCAATCGAAACGATTAGTCCTGCTGCAAGAGAATGTGAAAACAATCGAGCAGTAAGTGATGAAATCATAAAGCAAATTGAAGAATTAGGCTTTGGGGCGCTCGAGCTTCCAGAAAGCTGGGGAGGTCTTGAACTTCCATTAATTACACAAGCGCTCATTTATCAATCATTAAGTTATGGGGATTTAGGAATTGTGCAAGGATTACCTGGAGCAGGTGACGCATCGTCACTCATTCGACTCGTACCTGACCATCCAGCACTTCAAACTTATAAAGAGTCGGGGCAAAATGGTAAATGGTCTGACGTAGCATTCATTGATGCAACAAATTCAGATGACCCATGGCTTGCCAATCTAGAGATTAAACAAGATGGCGATGGCTACACAGTTGACGGAACATCACAACCTGTCCGACTCGCAAAAAATGCAAAATATGTTGCGGTTGCAGCAGTTGATCAAGAAGGAGAGTCAGTCGTTCTTTGGTTCGATAATAACGGCTGGTCTGCCCAAGAAGGTGACTACCGTCTAGGACTGTTAGCAGCAGGATTAGGTCGCATTCAATTTTCAAATGTAAATGCTGGTTCGAACCAAATCATTGCTCGTGGTAATGAAGCTGAAGAGTTAATTGAAAACGTCCAAAACCGTATTTACGTTCTCCAAGGAGCTAAGCAAGTCGGCCAAATGGAAGCGGCATTAGATTATACGGTCGAATATACAGCTAATCGTAAAGCATTCGGCCAAGAAATCGCAAAGTTCCAAGGGGTTTCATTTACAGTTGCCCATATGGCTTTTGAACTTCAAGCAGCAAACCACCTCGTTTGGTTAGCAGCAACAACAGTTGAAGATAACAAAAAAGACGCAACCGTTAACGCACTACGAGCAATGTATCGTGCCCATCGTGCTTCAAGATATGTGACGGATAATTCAGTTCAAATGCTTGGAGGACACGGGTTCGTACAGGAGTTTCCAGCAGAAAAATGGATGCGTGATGCACAAGCGCAAGTTGCTTTATACGGTAGGGAAAGAGATTTCCTCGTTCGCCGTGGTGAGCAAATCATGAACCCTACGAAAAAGGAGGCAGTCCGATGATTTCACTTGAAATGACACCACAAATGAAACAAATCCAACAACTAACACACTGGTTTGCCAAAAATGAAATACGTCCAATCGCAATGGAAGCAGACAAAAACGAAGAAGTTCCTTATGAGTGGCTTGATAAAGTTAACAAAATGGGGATCCACTTAAACGCATCTTCGTTTAGCGGTGGCGATAAAAAGAAAGAAAGTAGCACAAAGAAAAAAGAAAGAGAAAGTAACCGCATTGCAGTGGTAGCTACGGAAGAGATGGCATGGGGTTGCCCGGCAATTGCGTTATCATTACCAGGTGCAGGTCTTGGTGGTCCACCAGTTTCAAGTAGTGGAACACCAGAACAGAAAGAGCGCTTCCTCGGTATCTTTACAAAAGATAAGCCACGTTGGGGTGCGTATGCATTAACAGAGCCTGATGCAGGTTCAGACGCATCAGGAATCCGTACAACAGCGACGAAAGTTGACGGCGGTTACATTTTGAATGGGCAAAAAATCTTCATTACAAACGGAGGTCGTGCATCATGGAACGTCGTTTTCGCTACGATTGACCGTGACTTAGGGCGGGCTGGACAACGCGCATTCGTAGTAGAGAAAGGCACACCTGGCTTCAGTTGTGCACGTGTCGCTGAGAAAATGGGTCTTCGTGCAAATGAAACGGCAGAATTAGTCTTTGAAGACTGCTTCGTACCAGATGAGAACTTACTCGGTGGCGAAGAGATGTATAGCCAAGACAAAAATAAGCCGTCTGGATTTAAAGTGGCGATGGCGACATTTGACAGCACGCGTCCAATCGTCGCTGCAATGGCAATTGGGATCGCACGCGCAGCTTATGAGTATACAGTCGATATCGTGAAAAAAGAATATCCAAAACACGGTCGTCTTTACCATCAAGCTTCTGAACTATTAGCTGAAATGGAACAAGACATTATCGCTGCAAGACTTTTAACTTGGGAAGCGGCTTGGATGGCTGACGTCGGTCAAGCGAATGCGAAAGAAGCAGCAATTTGTAAAGCAGTTGCCGGTAAGCAAGCACTAGACATTTGTTCAAAAGGAATTGAACTTTTAGGACCAGTTGGTCTTGATGGTCATATCGTTGAGAAATTATACCGTGACGTAAAAGTATTCGACATCTTCGAAGGAACAAACCAAGTTCAACATTTAGTTACAGCACGCAGATTGTATGCCGAGCATGACTTATACGTGTAATGCAATAACAAGAGTTCAGAACCTTATTTTCTGAACTCTATCACTATATTTTTGATAAGGAGGAACTAGGTTGTCATACGAAACGCTTAACATTGATAGAAAAGATAAAGGAATCGTTTGGGTTACAATCAATAACCCTCCTGCTAATGCACTGAGTGATAACCTCATGAATGACTTTGAACGTCTGATTGAAGAACTATCAACAGATAAAAGTGCTCGCGTCGTCGTACTTGCATCTGCAAACGAGAAAATATTCGTTGCTGGAGCTGACTTGAAAGGCATGATTTCAGGAGGCAGTAATGTTGCAGGGAAAGATTCAGCTATCGCTGCTCAAAGTGGTCATATGCAAAAATGCTTCGATCAATTTGCGACATTGCCAATCCCAGTTGTTGCCTCAATTAATGGGCATGCTCTCGGCGGAGGTTGTGAACTTGCGATGGCATGTGATTTCAGAATTATGGCACAAGGTAGAGGGAAAATTGGCTTAACAGAAGTATCACTTGGATTAATTCCAGGTGCAGGTGGAACCCAGCGAATGACAAGATTACTAGGTCGGGCGAAAGCAACAGAACTTATCTTTTTCTCAAAACGTTTAGACGCTGAAGAAGCGGAAGCAATTGGCCTTATTAACAAAGCGACAACGCCAGAAACACTTGAAGAAGAAACATTAGCATTTGCAGAAGAACTTGCAGAGGGTGCAGTGAGAGCGATGGGTCTAGCGAAAGAAGCGATCAACGCTGCAGAGGGCTCAATTGAAGAAGGTCTAGAAATCGAAGCAAAAGCATTCGAAGGAACGTTCAAAACCGGTGAACCCGGTATTGGATTAGCAGCGTTCTTTCAAAGGAAAAAAGCAAACTTTTTACCTAAAAAATAAATAAATTTGAAAAAGGTGGGATTAATTGATATGTCATCATGGGCAAATATGTTGGAAGGTAAAGTAGCAGTTGTTACAGGAGCATCTCGTGGACTAGGGCGTGCCGACGCACTGGCACTTGCTGAAGCCGGAGCTGACGTCGTTATTACTGATATTTTAATCGAGTCTGACGAAGGTAGTAAACAACAAGCGCAAAAATACGGTCCATTGAACCAAGTGTTGCAAAGTACAAAAGTCGTTTATGCGGAAAAAACAGCACAAGAAATTCAAGAGATGGGTCGTCGTTCATTCGCAATTAAAATGGACGTAACGAATAGTGAAGAAGTACAAGAGGTCTTCGCAAAAGTTAAAGAAGAATTCGGTTCCGTTGATATTCTTGTCAACAATGCTGGAACGCTTGACCACACAGCACAAATTGATAAGCAAAACGATGACTTTTGGGAGCGCGACTTAAAAGTGAACTTAACAGGTGCATACAACTGTGCAAAGGCAGCATGGCCTTATATGAAAGAACAAGGTTGGGGTCGAATTATTAACATGGCATCTGTGGCTGGAACACTTGGTGGATTCGGACAATCAAGCTATTCAACGACAAAAAGCGGACTCCTCGGTTTTACAAAAAGTTTAGCATTAGAAGGAGCACGCCACGGAATTAATGCCAACGCAATCGTTCCTGGAATTATCGGTACTGAAGCATTCAAAATGGGTAACCCAAAAATGAACGAGCGCATGATCGAAAGAACAGCATTTAAACGTCCAGGAGAGCCAGAGGACATCGCGAACGCAATTACATTCCTCTGCTCAGACAAAGCAAAGTATATTACGGGCGTTGGCCTCAACGTCTCGGGTGGAATTGAATTATTTACGTTTTAAGATAAAGGAGCGAATCACTCATGGCAGAAGTAGTAATTATCGACGCGGTCCGTACCGCAGTTGGTCGACGGAAAGGTAGTTTTTCAAAAACACATCCAGTAGATATTTTAGTTCCCGTTCTGCAACAACTCGTTGAACGAAACGGCATTGAAGCAGGTGACGTTGAAGACGTCGTTACTGGTTGTGTGACGATGACAGGAGAACAAGGTGGCAACATTGGACGTCAAGCAGTACTGGCTGCAGGCTTCCCTGTTGAAGTTCCATCATTCTCCTTGAACCGAATGTGTGGTTCAAGCCAGCAGGCAATTCATAACGCTGCACAAGCCATTCTTGCAGGTGACCATGACATTGCGATTGCATGCGGTGTTGAGAACATGACGAGAGCACAAATGGGTAGTGACATGGGACGCTTTAGCCGAGATTTAACACGCAAGTACAACATCGTTCCTCAAGGAATTTCAGCGGAAATGATCGCTAAAAAATGGGAACTACCGCGTGAAGAATTGGATGAATTTTCACTTGAAAGTCACCAAAAAGCAGCAAAAGCACAAGATGAAGGTGCATTTGACCGCGAAATCATTCCAGTTGAAGTGAAGGATGCCGAAGGGAACACAGTAACATTTGATAAAGACGAAGGCATTCGTCGTGACTCATCATTAGAAAAACTAGCAGGCCTCACACCATCATTCCAACCGAAAGATGGCGTTGTCACAGCTGGTAACTCTAGCCAAGTGAGCGACGGAGCTGCAGGAGTTCTTCTCATGTCAAGAAAGAAAGCTGATGAACTCGGTTTAAAACCACGAGCACGAATCATTGCTCGAACTGTCGTAGGAGAAGACCCAGTTATTATGTTAACAGGCGTCATACCGGCTACACATAAAGTATTAGAAAAGGCTGGTCTATCGATTGATGATATCGATGTGTTTGAAGTGAACGAAGCATTCGCTTCCGTATACAAAGCGTGGGAGCGTGAGTTTAATCCAGACGTTAGCAAAGTGAACCCACGTGGAGGCGCTATTGCAATCGGACACCCACTCGGTGGAAGTGGTGCGCGAATTGCGACAACTTTGTTGCATACGCTTGAAGATACAGGTGGAAGATACGGATTACAAGTAATGTGTATCGGATTTGGGATGGCAACCGCGACAATTATCGAACGCTTATAACGCTAACATAATAGTATATTAACAACCGGTGAGGTAGTGAACCTTACCTCACCATCATCATATTAACATTCGTCTTGCCATCATCATTATTAACGTAAAGTTCGATTTTTCACGTATGTTATTTTGCTTGGTTTTCAAGCAGGATATAGACTATTTAAATTTTAAGGAGGAATAAATGATGTCCGAACCAAGTACAAAAGCAGTGTTTCAAATGATCGATGCAGCGTTAAAAATGTCCCCGGAGAAGTTGAAAGGTTCTGAAGGAGTATATCAATTTAACATCACTGGTGATGATGGTGGAACGTTTCAAATGATTATCGATGATAACGGAGGCAAGGCAGTTGAAGGGACTGAGCAAGAGGCAGACTGCACATTAGAAATTAGCGCGGAAGATTATCGGGGTCTCGTCGGTGGAACAGTGAATCCGACAGAAGCATTCATGAGTGGTCAATTGAAGATTGACGGCGATATCGGTCTCGCACTAAAATTGCAAAATATCCTCAACGAACTTGCACCAAGCATTTAACTGTAAGCCCTTTCACACGTTAAATTATTATAGTTAGGTTTATCTAGCAAACTAGGAGGTATAAACAATGGTTCACCATAAAAGTTTCCAAACAGTTACAGACTCAATTAACTGGGAAGATCCAATGTTTAAGTTGTATGAAAAGGCAAAAAGAGTAGGTAAGTGGAATCCAACTGACATTGATTTCAGTCAAGACGTGAAAGACTTTCAAAGTTTACGAGATGAAGAGCGAATTGCAGCATTACCGTTGATCTCAGCATTTTCAGCAGGTGAAGAAGCAGTAACACTTGATATTTTACCAATGATACATGCAATGGCAAATCAAGGGCGTTTAGAAGACACGATGTTCTTAACGACGTTCGTTCATGAAGAAGCGAAGCATACAGAAATGTTCTCACGCTGGCAACAAGAGGTCGGCATTGCAGATATGGATCTCTCATTATTCCACAACGATAGTTACAAGCGTATCTTCTATGAAGAGTTACCTGAAGCAATGAACCGTTTGTTAACGGATGATTCACCAGAAGCAGTCATTCGTGCCGCCACTGTGTACAACATGGTCGTTGAGGGAATTCTTGCTGAATCCGGATATAACGCTTTCCGTGAAATCTTTAGAAAAGCAGGATTTTTTCCAGGTCTGTTAGAAGGAATCGACTACTTGAACATGGATGAAGGACGTCACATTCAGTTCGGTATTTACACAATTCAACGACTCGTCGTAGGTAGTGACGAAAATTACAAAATCTTTAACGACTATATGGATGAACTGTGGGTCCATGCAGCGGACTACGTTGACTATTTAACCGGATTGTCTGAACAGCAGGCGCAACTCATCACATTCGAATCAAAGTTAGAGATTGATCCGAACTTACTGAAAGAATTTGCAGAAAGACAATACCGTATTCGTAAAAGCAAAATCGATCGCGTGAAAAAATATGACAGTGTCGAAGAGTTAGAAGAAGCAACTAAATAAAGGACACATTCATTATCAGTGGGGATACCTCCACTGATAATGAATTAAAATAAGGTTTCTATCTAACGCTTACTACTACCCGAACGTCATGAACAGCTGGTTGTAGAAGCCTTAAAAATAGGGTGATGTTATTGGACTTTACAACTACACAATTACGAGTGAATAGCTTAAATTTCCACGTTATTGACGAAGGAAACGGCCCTGCAGTCTTATTGTTACATGGATTTCCAAACACATCGACATTGTGGCGTCATCAAATATCCGCTCTTGTGAAAGCTGGATATCGAGCGGTCGTTCCTGATCAACGTGGGTTTGGTCAATCTGATAAGCCACGAGAAAAAAGCGCGTATTCACTCCCAAATCTAGCAAACGATGCAATTGGAATCCTAGATGAATTAAATGTTGAGCGAGCACATGTCATTGCACATGACTGGGGTTCTGCCGTCGGTTGGGTGATGGGCGCACTATATCCAAATCGTATGGAACGCTTTATCCCGATGTCAGTCGGTCACCCATCAGTTTTCACTGACTTTACAATTGAACAACTACGGAGATCGTGGTACATTCTTATGTTCCAATTCGAAAATATCGCTGAAGATATGGTAATGAAAAATGACTGGGCCCTTTTTAAAGAATGGTCATGTCACCATGAAGATACTGAAGAGTGGATTGAACAGTTATCTGAACCAGGTGCGTTAACAGCCGGGTTAAATTGGTACCGCGCAAACCTTGATCCTGTCGCATTACCGGCAATGCCTTTACAACTTCCAGCAATCAACGTGCCGACTTTTGGCATATGGAGTAGTCACGATCCACTGTTAACAGAAGAACAGATGAAGCGCTCTGGCGAAAAAGTTCTCAGCAATTGGCAATATAAACGAGTGGAAGCGGGTCATTGGCTTCAACTAGATGAACCAGAGCTAGTCAATCGTTTAATCATAGAATACTTAAATGAAGAATTGGAGTAACAAGTTGCAGCGAACAGTTCGGAAGAAGGGATGAAGCTTATGTTAGTTATAAGTGAATCAAATGAACAGTTTGTTAGCAATCCCTATCCATTTTATCGTAAGTTGCATGCAAAGGGACGTTTTCATTTTCAAAAAGGAGACGGCGGGATTGAACCTGATCGATGGTATTTCACTCATTACGATGACATCGTTCATGTCCTAAAAGACAAACGTTTTGGTCGTGAAAATTTATACGGAGAAACAGATACATTCGAGAACCCAACACAATTTCAAATATTAGCCGATATTAATAGAGGAGTCATGCTCCATCGTGATCCACCTGAACATACGAGGTTGCGATCACTTGTAAGCAAGGCATTCACCCCTGGAATGGTTAGACGCTTACGCCCGAACATTGAACAACTATGTGATGAATTACTAGATGTCATGCAAGAGAAAGAGCAAGTTGACTTTATCGAAGATTTTGCAATGCCACTACCCGTCATGGTCATCTCTGATATGCTTGGCGTACCAAAAGAAGACCGAGAATTAGTGAAGAAATGGTCGCACGCCCTCGCCCGTACATTAGAGCCTGGAGCAACACTATCTGATGGAACCGATGGGATTGCAGCTGGCATGGAATTTATTCAATATTTACAACAAATTTTCAATATGCGAAGGAAACAGCCACAACAAGATTTAATTTCCGTTTTACTCGAAGTCGAAGAACAAGGCGAAAAGCTGACAACAAGTGAGCTTTATGCCACTTGTATATTGCTGCTTGCTGCCGGTCATGAAACGACAACAAACTTAATCGGAAATGGCTTATATGCACTTGCACAACATCCCGATGAACTAAAGAAACTACAAGAACACCCAGATTTAACGCCAAGTGCAGTAGAAGAAATATTACGCTATGAATCTCCCATTCAAAGAACAGGACGAGTAGCAGGAGAAAACATTGAACTATTCGGTCAAGAAATTAAAAGAGGTCAAATCCTCGTTACATTATTAGGTTCTGCTAATCGAGACCCGGCGAAATTTACCGACCCAGATACCTTTAAAATTGAAAGAAAACCTAATCAACACGTAAGCTTTGGTATGGGTATTCACTTTTGTCTAGGTGCTTCACTTGCTAGACTTGAAGGAGATGTCGCCCTTCG
>DKGN01000062.1 GCA_002453275.1 Caryophanales bacterium UBA6769 | reverse complement strand
CTGAGGAAACAGCCGAAGCGTTACGTGATGACTGGCTATTTACTGGTGATTTAGCAACGATGGATGAAGAAGGTTATTTTTTCATCGTCGGTCGTAAAAAAGAAATGATCATATCGGGTGGATTTAACATTTATCCGCAAGAGGTTGAAGGGGTATTATACGATCACTCTGCGATAAAGGAAGCTGCCGTTGTTGGAGTTCCACATGAACATAGTGGTGAACGAGTGAAGGCTTTTGTTGTTTTTAAAGAAGGACAGCACGCTTCTGAACAAGAACTACTTGATCATTGTTATGAGCATCTAACTCGCTATAAAGTGCCAAGAGAAATTGAAATTCGTGATTCACTCCCGCGTAATACAGTTGGGAAACTGTTAAAGCGTATGTTAGTTGAAGAAGAAATTAAAAAACGGAAGGGGACATAACGATGTCATTTGAAAACATTCTCGTTGAACAAAAAGAAAAGCTTGCCTATATTACGATTAATCGTCCAGATGTTCGCAATGCACTTAACAGGCAAACATTAGATGAAATGATTGCTGCACTGCATGAATTGGAGCAAGATGATTCAGTAAAATGCATTATTTTTACAGGCGCAGGTGAAAAATCCTTTGCAGCAGGAGCAGATATCAGTCAGCTCAAAGAAAAAATGATGCTGGATGCTTTGGAAAGTGGTAGCATGCAACAAATTTATGACGAGATTGAAGCATGTACAAAACCAACGATTGCTATGATTAATGGTTTTGCCCTTGGAGGAGGCTGTGAGCTTGCGATGGCCTGTGACATTCGTGTCGCGTCAACAAACGCAAAACTCGGGCTTCCTGAGCTAAATCTTGCGATTATCCCATCTGCAGGTGGGACACAACGTCTCGCTCGTCTCGTCGGAAAAGGTAAGGCATTAGAGATGATTTTAACTGGCAAAATCATTGAAGCAGAAGAAGCAAAAATGATCGGACTCGTAAGTGAAGTTGTTGCACCTGAAGAGCTTGTCGCATCGGCAGAAGACATGGCAGAGAAAATTATTAGCAAAGGTCCTCTAGCCGTTATGCTTGCTAAATTATCTGTCCATAGCGGAACAGAAACAGATATGAAAACAGCACTCATTATTGAAAGGCTATCACAAGCCCTTTTATTTGAATCAGAAGACAAACGAGAAGGAACTTCAGCATTTCTCGATAAAAGAAAGCCTGACTTCAAAGGGAGGTAAGACACCATGTTTCAAAAAGCAGCAGTCATTGGAGCAGGAACGATGGGGAGAGGCATTGCCTTTGCGACCGCAATGAACGGGATCGCAGTTACTCTCCAAGATATTAATGAAGATACGCTAGAAGCAAGCAAGACTTATATTCAAGAACAATTCGATATCGGTGTTAAAATTGGGAAAATTTCAGAAGATGATGCAAAGCAAAACATCCAAAAGGTCAACTATACGACGAGTATGGAAGAGGCTGCACACGATGCCGACATTATTATTGAAGCTGTTCTAGAATTAATGGATTTAAAGATCAATATTTTCAAGCAGCTTGATCAACTCGCACCCCGCCATGCTATTTTAGCGACAAACACGTCAACGATGAGTCCGACGGAAATTGCAGCGGCAACGAGCAGACCTGATCAATGTGTTGCCTTACATTTTTTCAATCCGGTACCGAAAATGAAGCTTATTGAAGTCGTTCGTGGATTAGAAACTTCGGACGAAACGATGGAAAAGGCCATGCTATTCGGTGAAAGGATCGGAAAAGAATGTGTTCAAATTAATGAATTTCCTGGCTTCGCTACGAGCAGAATGAACTGTCTTATCGGAAATGAAGCAATGAACATGGTTATGGAAGGTGTCGGAAGTGTCGAAGACATCGACAAAGCGATGAAACTTGGTCTGAACCATCCAATGGGTCCGTTAGAACTTGCCGATCTCGTTGGTCTTGATACGAGACTGCGTAACATGGAATACTTACATGAAACACTCGGTGAGAAGTTTCGTCCATGCCCATTGTTAATCAAATATGTAAAAGCTGGTAGACTTGGTAGAAAAAGTGGTAAAGGTTTTTACGATTATACCGATACAACGAAATAAAACTGGTAAAATAGGAAGAGTAACGAGCTTCGTATTGACTTATGAAAATGAAGAGAGTAAAAAGGAGAATAAAGATGGACTTTAAATTACCAGAAGATATTATTTTCTTGAAAAACAACGTGCGAGATTTTGTTCAAAATGAAGTTGAACCTGTCGCAATGGAAATTGAAAAAGAAAATAAAATTCCTGAAAAAATTATTGAAATGTCAAAGGAAATGGGCCTTTTCGGTCTAAGTATCCCTGAAGAATATGGCGGACTTGGAATTGGAATGGTTGGGAAATGTGCCCTTTACGAAGAACTTGGACAAACTCATAACGGCTATACGACATTAATCGGTGCGCATACAGGCATCGGAACGGTCGGTATCGTCGAGATGGGGAACGAAGAACAAAAGAAAAAGTATTTGCCTGATATGGCCGCTGGGAATCGAATCGGTGCATTCGCATTAACAGAACCAGAAGCGGGTTCCAATGCACTAAATTTAAAAACGACAGCTGTTAAAAAAGGCGATAAATATATTTTAAATGGTACGAAGCATTACATTACAAATGCTCTTGACGGAGATGTTTTTACAGTGATGGCTGTGACCGATGCATCAAAGGGTGCGAAAGGGATCACGTCGTTCATCGTTGAAAAGGATTTCCCTGGCTTTAACGTCGGATACGTCGAGCCAAAAATGGGATTAAAAGGTTCGCATTCAGCCGAATTGATTTTCGAAGACTGTGAAGTTCCTGAAGAAAATGTCCTCGGTGAAGTCGGAATGGGCTACATTAACGCGTTAAAAATCTTAGCGAACGGTCGCGCTGGTCTAGCGGCACGAAACCTCGGTTCCTCGCAAAAATTACTTGACATGTGCATGCATCATGTACAAGAGCGAGTGCAGTTCGGTGTTCCAATTATTGAGCATCAAGCTGTTGCCCATATGGTTGCTGAAATGGCTGTAGAAATCGAAGCCCTTCGAGCTTTCACCTATAAAATTGCATGGCAAGTTGATGAAGGCATGAAAGTAATTAAAGAAGCAGCAATGCTTAAGCTATACGGCTCTGAAGTCTATAATCGTGTTGCCGATAAAGCAGTACAAGTCCACGGAGGAATTGGTTATATTTCTGATTTCCCAATTGAGCGTTTCTTCAGAGATGCACGAATTACTCGGATTTACGAAGGTACTTCTGAAATTCAAAAGAATATTATTGCAAACCAACTGCGTAGAGAATACGAATAAAAGTTCAACAAGGAAGACAAAAAGAGCCGGGAAGTTTAGGAAACAACGTTCAGAGACTTGTACAGGAGGTACTGACTTCTGCGTTGTGCATAGGATGTGCACGTTTTTAGCAGAAGAACCTTCAACGGAGGTTGAAAAATACGTGAGTATCACAAGAACGAAGCTGACAAAGAAATTCAACGCCTATTTTTACCGGCCTTTTTGAACAACAATTTAGGGGGAATGTATGATGAGTCAAGAATACGTCATCGTAGGTGCAGCAAGGACAGCTATTGGCCGTTACGGTGGAACGTTGAAAAATGTCAGTTCAGGAACATTAGCTTCTACAGTTATTAAAGAAGCAATTGAGCGAGCAGGAATTACACCTGACCAAGTAGATGAAGTGATCTTAGGTGAGGTTCGCCAACAAACAGATGAGTCAAACGTTGCTCGTGTGGCGGCACTAAGAGCAGGAGTTCCAGAAACAGCTCCAGCTTATACAATCAATCGTCTTTGTGCATCAGGCATGCAAGCGATCGGTTCAGCTGTTCAACAAATTGCTTTTGGGCTAGCTGAGATCGTCGTTGCTGGTGGAACCGAGAATATGAGCTTGGCTCCGTATTATTTACGTGGTAGCCGTTTCGGAGGAGACCGATCACATCTCGTCGACTCAAATACGGAAAATGGTCAACAACCTCAGGAAACGTTCGGAACGAAGCTTGGCATGGGCATGACTGCTGAAAACGTAGCGGAGCGTTACAACATTTCTCGTGAGGATCAGGATGCGTTTGCGGCAGAAAGTCAACGCCGTGCACAAGAAGCACTTTCTAACGAGACATTTAAAGCTGAAATCGTTCCAATTGAAGTAAAAGAAAGAAGGAAAACAATCACATTTGAACAGGATGAGTTCCCGCGCGCAGGGACTACAGTTGAAGTTCTCTCAAAGCTAAGACCAGCCTTTAAAGAAGACGGCTCTGTCACTGCAGGGAATGCGTGCGGAAGAAACGACGGCGCCTCTGCGCTCGTCATTATGACAAAAGCAAAAGCAGATGAGCTTGGACTTAAACCATTAGCAAAAATCCTCGACTGGACAGCTGCAGGTGTATCACCAGAGGTCATGGGAATTGGACCAGTTCCTGCCGTTCAGAAGCTAATCGAGCGAACAGGAAAAAACCTAGACGAAATCGGGTTATTTGAATTAAATGAAGCGTTCGCTTCTCAATCACTCGCTTGCATCCGCGAGCTTAACTTAGATGAAGAAAAAGTGAATGTTAACGGCGGTGCAATCGCACTTGGCCACCCGTTAGGCTCAACCGGATCAAGAATTACAATTAGCCTCCTTTATGAAATGATGCGTCGGAATGAAAAATACGGCATTGCAACACTATGTGTCGGTGGCGGACAAGGGATGGCATTGATGCTTGAGTTAGTTTAACTTAATAAAATTAAAACTTGGAGAGATTCTCTCCAAGTTTTTTTGTTTGTTAGAATCCAGTTATATATTTAAATTATAATAAGTGCAATTATTAAGAAGGGGGAATGTATTGTGAAAATTGTAATTTTAGGGGGAGCAGCTCACATGGCGCAGCCAGCTGCACAATATTTAATTAAGCAAGACGAGGTAAAGGAAATAGTATTAGCGGATATAAATTCAGATAGGGTACAGAGCATTGCTTCACAGCTAGGCTCAAAAGCAACTGCCGAGGTTGTCGACGTTAAAAATAAGCAAGATTTAACTGAAAAAATCAAGGGAGCAAAACTCGTCATGAACTTTATTGGTCCCTATTACCAATTCGGCACACAAGCACTTGAAACTGTTATTGAAGCAGGGATTGATTATATTGATATTTGTGACGATTATGACACGACGATAGAAGCGTTAAAATTATCAGAAAAGGCAGAGAAAAAGGAAGTTACAGCTCTCATTGGTATGGGGGCATCACCAGGTATTACAAATGTATTAGCCCGTCTAGGTGCGGATCGGATTGACGAAGTCGAAGAGATCAATACGTATTGGGTTGTTGGTGACGCAGATCCGGGTGGATTTGGAGCTTTAATTCATTATTTTCATTGTATAGAAGGGAAAATTCCAACCTTCTCTAATGGCAATTTTATCGAGATTAACCCGCTTCAGCTTGAAACTTCACGTGAAGTAGATTTCGGAGGACCTGTTGGAAAGGTTAGATTGTACCATATTGGACATCCAGAGCCCGTTACACTGCCACAATTTATCCCGAACGTTCAAACAGTGACCAACTTTGGAGCGATGCTCCCACAATATCAAAACCTAATGTTTAAAACTCTCGTTGATTTCGGCTTAGCAAGTGAAGAGCCAATTTCATTTAGAGGTGAAAAGGTAGCACCTTTAGAGTTTTTGCTTGCTATGATTAGCGACAAACAATCAAACATTGAGAGTAAATCAAGTACTACACGTAAATCAGTTGGAGCCTCTCGAGTTGAAGTAATCGGAACAAGTGGAGGAAATCCTGCTTCCTATACATTTACAAAATCAGCATATGATACGATGGCGAACAGTACGTCAGTGCCAACAGGGGTTGCGGCTTTGCACATTTTAAAAGGTCAGATTAATCAAAAAGGTGTATTCCCGCCTGAATGTCTCGATCCGAAGAAATTACTTATGGATTTACGAGAAGCTGGAATGTTCAGTGTAGATGATGATTACGAAGTCATTGAGAAAATTGGCACTGAAATAAAAACAAGCTCATTGTTTGATTCAAATTTGCTTGAGTAAGCTACAAAATTAAAAACCGAAAAAAGACAGGGCTTACAATCTTGTGATCGGTGTTTTAATAATATTCTGGAAGGCAGTTTACGTTACCTGCATGTAAAAATGCAAAAGAAATGAGGGGGAGTTTACATGGTAAAAAAAGTGGTCGTTTTAGGTGGCGCAGGTGGTATGGGGTCTGTTGCTGTCAAAGATTTAGCTCTTAATGGAGCATTTGATGATATTGTAATCGCAGATGCAAACGAGGAGGCAGCGAAACAACTAGTTAGCGAAATTGGTAATCATAATGTATCCGTTGCACAAATTGACGTATCAAACGAAGCTGCTTTAACTCAATTGTTGGAAGATGCGACTGTTGTCTTAAACTTTATCGGTCCATTTTATAAATTTGGACCGATCGTCATTCGAGCTGCAATTAAAACGAATACTCATTATGTAGATATTTGTGATGATTATGATGCCGCTGAAGCGATTTTAGCGATGGATCATGATGCGAAGCAGGCTGGAATTACTGTCTTAACAGGGATGGGTACATCACCAGGAATTACGAATGTTTTTGCCAGAATGGGGATGGATGAGCTTGATGTTACAGAAGAAATCGATACGATTTGGGTGATGGGTGCAGCAGAAACAGGGACAGCTGTTTTATATCATGTGTTTCATGGAGGGTCAGGTCAAGTACCTGGATTTGCTCATGGGCAACGAACGATGATCACGCCATTCTCGGATAGTGACTCGTTAACAGTAAAATTTCCGAAGCCATTAGGTGACGTTACAGTTTACGATATTGGCCATCCAGAGCCAATTACGATTCCTCATTTTTTTCCTAATGTTCAAAAGGTAACAAACAAGGGTGCTCTTTTACCTCCAAAAGTGATCGAGACATTTAAAAACTTAATCCAATTAGGCTTCGGTTCAGAAGAACGAATGACTATCGATAATCAAACGAAAGTTTCCCCCCGAGATTTTATCGTTAAGTACTTACAAGCTAACCCAGACTTATTAGAAATAGATAATCCATTTGGATTTGGAGGTCTAAAAGTCATTGTAAAAGGAAAGAAAGACGGCGAAACCGTTTCATACGTGTATACAACCGTTAGCAATGAATCGACCGGAGAATCGACAGGCGTTCCAGCAGCATTTGGCGCAGAGTTAATCGCGACTGGACAAGTAAGCGAACATGGAGTGATCGCTCCAGAAGTTCTTGATCCGACCATCGTATTACGAGCGTTAGGGAATCGTAAACAATTGAATAAAAGTGTGAATAGTACAGGGATCATAATTGAAAAAGTACTTGCTGACGGATCAGTTGAAACAATCAAGGCCGGCAGGTCGATTAAATAAAACAATAGTTGGAATATGAAGTTGTTAGAATGCAGTAATGTTTTAATTTTATCATTCTATTAAGTGTTTAATACGACTAATTATCTCGTTAAAATCAAGGAGATGGGTTCATGGGTGTGATTCAATTACAAGCAATTTCAAAAAAATTTGGTCGAGTTGTTGCAGTGGATAATGTGGATTTAGAAGTAAAAGATGGGGAATTTATGACAATTCTTGGGCCAAGTGGCTCGGGTAAAACAACAATTTTATCGGTAATTGCAGGCTTTGAGGCGCCAACAAGCGGAAAAGTGGAAATTGGAAATACTGATGTGACAAATTACCCTCCTCATAAGAGAGATGTTGGGTTAGTTTTTCAAAGTTATGCATTATTTCCACATCTAACCGTATTCCATAACGTTGCTTTTCCATTAAAAGTTAGAAAAGTACCAAAGGAAGAAATTGAAAGCAAAGTTCGGAGAGTGCTAGAGCTTGTGCGGCTGGACAAGTTTGCGGACAGGAAGCCGAATGAGTTATCTGGAGGTCAACAACAGCGAGTCGCATTAGCACGGGCCTTTGTGTTTGAACCATCCATTTTACTTTTGGATGAACCACTAGCGGCACTCGATCGAAAATTACGACAAGAAGTCCAAATAGAGATAAAAGAATTACAGCGTTCGTTAGGAATTACGACAATTACGGTAACTCATGATCAGGAAGAAGCATTAACGATGTCCGATCGGATGTTAATTTTAAATGATGGTTCAATTGAACAACTTGGAACGCCAGAAGAACTTTACAGTAGACCGAAGTCTCGTTTTGTAGCTGACTTCCTAGGTACTGCTAACTTTTTTGAAGGAATGATAGAATCCTCGAATGACAGCGTTTACTTGAATGTAAATAAGTCAAACAAAATCAATCTAGACAACAAGTATAATTCTTCTGTGGGAAAAGAAGGTTGTTTGCTAGTAAGGCCTGAACAACTAGCAATTAGCTCTGCAGATTCAAAGGAAGGATATTCAGGTATTATCGAATCCGCCGTCTATTTAGGAAATGAGTATCGCTATCATATTGAAAGTGAATTAGGTGACAAAGTCATTGTAATAGAGGTTGGGAACACACATAGGTGGGAGGTAGGTGAACAAGTCAAATTTACGTGGAAACAAACAGACCAATGGCTTCTCATTAATTAAAACAATAATATGTACTATGCTAGGCTATGAATCACAAAGAGACAGAAAACAGAAATTATTAACCCAAGATTCGGAATTTTGCTAACTTACAAGGGGGAATCATGTTATGAAAAGAAAAAAATATTTTATGCTATCACTGTTTTTTATCTTCATTGTTGCGTTGTCAGCGTGTGGTAACGAGAGTGCAAGCAATAAAGATAAGAAAGACAAAGGACAATCTGGCGATTTAGATTCATCAGTAACTTTACGAATGTTAGAGCCTGGTGGGGAATCAGGAGACTATGTACAGCATGGTTTTATTGATGCCTTTACTGAAAAAACTGGAATTAAAGTGGAAAGAGAAAGCCCTACAAGTCTAGGAAAATTACAGTCAATCGTAAAAGCAGGTGACACATCGTACAACTTAATTGAAATGAGTGCTTCAAACCTTGAACAAGCAGTTGGCTTAGGACTTGTAGAAAAATTAGATTGGGATTTAATTAACCCTGATCCAATTTTTGATGAAGCAAAATCACCATATGGTGTAGGTTATCAGTATTTTAATACAGTGATGGCTTGGCAGGAAACGAATGATAATAAACCCGAAACATGGGCTGATTTTTGGGATACGAAAAACTTTCCGGGTAAACGTGCGCTGCCTGATTGGGCGTCATTTGTAATTCCGCTAGCATTATTAGCAGATGGTGTATCATCTGACGAACTTTATCCAATTGATTTAGATCGGGCCTTTAATAAACTTGAAGAAATTAAGGATGATGTTTCAATTTGGTGGGATACAGGAGCCATACCGCTTCAAGCGTTAGTTTCAGAAGAAGTAGCGTACGCTGCAGTGTGGCCTGCTACACTTGTTGCCGAACCACAAGGCTTAGAGTTTACTTACAATCAAGGATTGTTAAAAATGGCATATTTTGCAGTTCCGAAAGGTGCAGATAATTTTGAGGAAACGATGGCATTCTTACATGAATTGACAAAAGCTGAAAATCAAGCAAAGGCAATGGAGATCTTTCCTTATCCTGGACCAAGCTTAGATTTAGAGTCTTTATTTTCAGAGGATGTCACGGAACAATTAATTACATCGGAAGAAAACTATCCTAAGCATGTGCTAGACGATCCAAAATGGTGGAATGAGAATGCCGATGAAGTTAATAAGCGTTGGCAAGAATTTCAATTGAATCGTTAAACCTTTAAAAGGAATGGAATGTTTACGTTCCATTCCTTTGCTAAATTTTTAAAAAGTGAGGTTTGAAACATGCTAAAAAAAATAAGGATATCACAAGGTTTTGGGTTCACCATACCTTTATTTATTATCATTACAATCTTTTTTAATATACCGTTACTATATATGCTTGGCTTAAGCTTATTTTCTCCTGAGCCCACATTAGAGCACTATGCGCAAATCTTTGACAACCCTGTTTATTTAGAGATTGTAGCAGGTACGTTTAAAATAGCGTTGATTACGTCAGGAGTGGCAATCCTTTTAGGCTACCCATTAGCTTACTGGATAACTACCCTTTCCTTAAATAAACAAATAATAGCGGTTACAATAATTATTTTACCTTTTTTCGTAAGTATTCTTGTACGCACATATGCATGGATTGTGATGCTTGGTAATGCAGGTGTGATTAACAGTACATTGTTGAAGCTCGGCTTAATTGGAAGTCCCATTCAGCTTTTGTATGATGAGTTGGGCGTTGTCATCGGTACTATTAACATCCTACTGCCGTTTATGATTTTGCCATTATACGCTTCAATGATTCAGTTTGATAAAAGATTGTTATTAGCCGCATCCTCTTTAGGGGCTAAGCCATTTACGGTGTTTAGTCGAGTCTACTTTCCATTAACCTTGCCTGCGATTGCTTCAGGGGCGAGTTTAGTTTTTATTTTAACGTTAGGTTTCTATGTTACTCCTGCAATTCTTGGTGGTGGCAAAGTGCAGATGACAGCAACATTACTTGATTTCTTAATCAATCATTACCCAGACTGGGAAGTTGCGGCAGGTATTGCTACCATTTTACTTTTTGTTACTTTACTTTTCTATTTTCTTTTCCAAAGAGGGGGTAGTAAGACAACATGAGCTCAGTGAAGAACGTAAAATTAAATGTAAATCCGGCTAATCCACCAAAAAAACAAGGAATGAAAAAATTTTATAATATCGGGTTAACCCTCTTTGTCATGCTCGTTTTTGCATTTCTTATTGTACCAATTCTTGTTGTGATTCCGATGTCATTTTCAAGTGACGCAACATTGAAGTTTCCACCATCAGGGTTATCTCTTCAATGGTATAAAGCTTTTTTCCAAGATCCTAAATGGTTTATCGCTTTACGTACATCATTTTTAGTAGCTATTTGTTCAAGTGTTTTGTCCTTAATCTTAGGCATGCTTGCAGCCTATGGATTATCAAGAAGTCGCTTTAAGGGTCAAAAATTAATTTTGGCTAACATGATGGCCCCGATGATTATTCCTCAAATTATTACGGCAGTTGGACTCTATCTCTTTTTTGCGAAAATTGGGTTAGTCGGGACAATCCCAGGCTTAATTATCGGGCATGCAATTTTATCAGCACCGTTTGTAATCATGATTATGATGCTAGGTATTTCGGCTGTTGACATACGTGTAGAACAGGCAGCAAGGAGTCTAGGGGCTACTTGGCTAACAACATTTTCTAGAATTATTTTACCGAATATTATCCCAAGTGTAGTCTCAGCATGGTTTTTTGCTTTTATCGTAAGTTTTGATGAATTA
>DKGN01000059.1 GCA_002453275.1 Caryophanales bacterium UBA6769 | reverse complement strand
TTGGGTGGCATAAATGCCATTCAGTCATCATTGGATGCTAGTTCTTCTTTTGCGCATGATGCTTCTTATTTCCGATAGCTCTTCTCTGATAGTTATCCTTTTAATAATACTTTTCAGTTCATAACGTCATTGTTTATTCGGTTTAACTACTTTCTATCAAAAAGTTGTTTTTAAAATGACCTGAAGATAAAAGACTCAAAAGCGATTGTCGCCTTTGAGTCTTTAAAGTTAATTAAGCATAGTGTCGAACTTTTTTAATACTTGATCGACGTTTTTTCGTTTTGTATTGACAAATACGACATAATCCGGATACGTGTCTAACGTTTGCCTTACCGTTTTCAATCGTGCATTCAATTGAGTGACTTCTTGTAATGTTGCTTCGAGCTCAGACAGTTGTCGGTTTGTATTTGCTTGCTTTCCGAGCAGTTTCCTCGCATTTTCTATTGAACGATGTAATGCCTTCACTGGATTATCAAGGCGATTCACGTGATTCTCTAGTTTCCTTAAATTCGTATCGAATTCGCCGGATGGAATGACTTTAATTGCATGCCTTCCTAGTATTGTCCTCGTTAAGTCTGTTGATGTTTGTTCAATCTTGTTCAAGGTAGTATCGGCTTGTGCTGTTGTGTTCCGGATCGTGTTAACGTGTTGTTGACCTTCGCGGAGTGCATCAGCAATTTGTTGTTGTAGCTGCTTGTTATCTTGTTGTTCCTGTCGAGGTGGAGCTGGCTTAGCATTGTTATGAGACTTACTTTCTGAAGATGGATTACTAGATGATTGTTTTTCTGATGAGTCAGCCTCGTCTGAACTTCGTTTGCCAGACGCTGGAGCTGAAGATTGTTGATTCGGTGTTGGAGTTGGTTTACGAGTGAGCCTATCTAAAATTGATAGCATTCGACTCGTTGCTGCATCATCCTCGCCATCTTCAGTGCCTTTGAACTCTTCATCGACTTCTAGTTCGTCAACCTTCTCTTCAATTTGTTCTTTTAATGTAGCGATTCTCTCTTTGATATTATTAAAAACATTCACTAGCTGCTCGAGCTGATTGCTTGAGTCACCTGAGAATATTTTCGGTAGTTGTTGCCACCTTTCGATATTGTCTTTCATAGACATACGAAATTGGTGTTTTTCGTCCTCTAGTAAAGGCGTGAGCTTGTAAGTATCTGCCATTTCTTCAGGTAAGTTGACTAATTCTGAAAGGGCTGTGAGCTGCTTTTCAATCGTCTTAAACTTACCCGAGACGTCTTCATCTCCCGATCCACCGTCAAGCGTAGCTTCAATTTCTTCCATCAAATTTGCGATTTCTTCTAAGAGCTTCACTGGTAGTGTTGATGAGTCAACTTGTTCGAATGCTTTTGATACGAGTGTTTCGAGTTCGGTCAGATCATCATTTACATCTGATTCATCTGACTGCAATATGAGTTCTTTTATTTGTTTTTCGATAAATTTGTTTGGCTCTGCTACGTCCAATGCCGAAGCAATCGCTTCGTGCTCGTCATCGGTGTCATGCTGGGACTTTGTAATTGCCTTCCCACGATTATGAATGGTCGTGTAAAACGTTGATAGACTTTCATTAAAAGAGTTGGCATTTTCCTCAAGTCCATTCACTTCAGATTGCTTTGAAGTGAGTTTGTCTTTGATTTCTTTGTGCTGTTTTTGCAATTCGTTGATGTCCCACTCGTCTTCAGATTCATACTCGTCTGCCAACGATTGTAAGTAAGCAAAGTGCTTGGCATCTATTCCACCATTCTCGCTTGCCTCATCCTGTTCCTCGAATGCGTGGAGTGCTTCTTCCAATTCTGACAAGTATTGGTCATTTTCTTCTACGAGCTTCTCCATTTGCTGCAACATATCAATAACGACTCCTGTGATAACTGCCATTTCAGTCGCATTTTCATTGAATGTGCCATAGAGGCGATTAATCTTTTGTGCTGTTGCTATAAGAGACTCAGAATTATTTAATTGTTCTCCTAAGCTTTCAATGAGTTTTTTCAACTGTTGTGGCTGTTGCTCATCGTTTATTGTCGTTTCGATTGTTTTTGCTTTTTCGAGTAATTCTTCTACGAGCTGCAACTGTTCTTGCAGGCCATCGAAGTCATTGCTTAAATCATTCAAGCTTTTATCTTCAGTTTCTTCTGCTTGAACGGTTTCAGCTTCTTCTGGTTTATTTCCAGGACATTCATGTTCATAGCACGTTTCCACCGTAGCATTTGGAATTGAAATTGAGTCAGCTTGTTGTTCGCTCAATGTCATCGTGACATCTTCAAAACAGATATAGCCTATTTGTTCAGGCTTACAGATCCCTTTCGGTAAGCTTAATCCACCCATAGTCTTTCCACTTAGATTTGATATGGGAACGGGTCCAGGTGATGAAATTTTGACGATTAAGTTACCTTCAGGGGTGTTTAACGTTTTTGTTATCGTTAATCCATAAATATTCCCTTCACTGATGTCTACTTTTCCGAAAAGCATGGCAATGATATTGATTGTGCCATCTACCTTTTCGGAATGTATAACAAAACCACCGCTATGGTTATCTGCAGCCATAGCGGTTGTTGATCCAGATGAAAGGAGAAAGCAAGACCCCAACACTAACACAAAGAGCAATCCAGATAGGACGCTAAGTTTCGAATGCTCGCAAGTATGATTCATGATAACCTTCTCCCCTAGCAATCTATTTGCTCCATTGACCCCTTATTATGTTAGATAGATTCTATAACGGTGCTGGTGTTGACGATTGATCTCCTTCAATTTTTTTCTTTTTCTTATTTTGCGTATGATCTGTAGAGATTGAAACTGTTTCTGTGCTCCAACCGACACACATCGCTCCTCCAACAATACCGACAATCGTACCAACGAGAAATCCACCAAGTGCCCCCATAATTGATAGCACTGATAAAAATATAGTAAGAATTCCGAATAATGTTGAGAGTTGTGTGTAAAAATACGCTAGAATTCCGATTAAAAGGATTAAGCCTCCAAATAAAATTCCCAAAATGGCATAGCTTCCTGGAGTAAAAGCAAGTGCAAAAAGGTGGATCGGAATGTATAAAATCATGAGACCTGCAAGTATTGTAAGTGTCGCTCCCCAAAAAGGCCTGCTGTTTCGCCACTGTTTAAATTTGCTAGCGTCCAGCATTTTTTCATGTTTTTTTTGTGTTTTCAGCTCTCTTTTGAGAATTTTTGCTTCTTTTCTGCTCATTAGCATCCGCTCCTTTCCTAGACGGTTGAAAGTAAACGTTCACCCTTTCGTTTCAATTTATTCAATTAATTCAGGGCCATCGATTTTATCGATTGAGATTTTCGCGCCATTAAGGGCGACAAAGTTTTGGAATAAGTAATCTGTTACGATCTTTGCATCTGTAATTGTCACAGTGTCTGCACTGTGCGTCCAATTTTCTTCGAAGTTGTCTGTATTCTTTTCTTTAATGTCCATATTCGTAAAGGATAAGTTAGCATCGATAAAGCGAGCATCTTGTGTAAGACCTTGAATTGATGCAGTTGGTGCTTCGACGTTAACTCGGATCCAGTTACCTGTTGGCATTTTCAAATCTTTGTAAATTGTTAAGCCTTTTATATTTACGTCATCAATAAGATTTCGTACCATCGGTGCAGCATCTGCATTTCCTGTTTCACCAATTTGTGGTTGCAGTTGGAAGCCAGTACCTTCCAATTCATCAATGACGACATAGAAATCACCCATCCCACCTAACGGTAGTGCGAAAGCCGTTGTCGTTAATCCGAAAAAGGCTGCAATTCCACCAAACGCTAACAAACCTGAGAGAAGTGCGATTAAAAACTTCTTTTTTGCGACTTGACCAACGACCATAACATTTTCTTGCATATTATCCACCTCCAAATTTAATAAACACGTATAGCAAAATTTAACATTTTGTGCATTCATATGAATAAAGTTTTAAAATAGAACGACGAGCCTTTTCATTGTTAGTAATGGAAGCCTATCTCGTCTTCATGATGTTATCGATTTCAGTTTTGTTCGGGTGAGTCAATTCGTTCAACCGAAAAGGTCATACCATCCAAACTAATAATTTCTTGAAATAAGTAATCGGTCATGATTTTAGCATCTGTAATTGAAATCGCGTCTGCGCTTTGATTCCAAAAAGCATGCTCTACCATCATCTCGTTGAAGTCATGTTGTGTAATCCCCAAATTATTAAATGTCACGTCCGCTTCTATAAAGCGGGCCTCTTGAACGAATCCTTGAATCAACGTTGGTTCTGTCGATTCAATGTTCATTCGAATCCAACCAATGAATGGTAAGTTAAGCTCTTTGTAAATATGCAGACCGTATACAGTCGCTCCTTCTAATTCACTCCGCACGAGCGGAGCAACATCTTCTTGTTGACCATTGTCCTCAAGATTGGAATCAAGATTGAATCCTTTTCCTTCTAACTTATCAAAGGTGACATAAAATTCACCCATTCCACCAATCGGCATGACAAATGCTGTACTCGTTATACCGAAGGTCGTCGCTACTAATGCAAGGAGCATAAATCCGCTAAAGAAGGCTATGAAAAATTTCATTTTCACAATCCTACCAAAAGCTTCCTCTTCTTCCAACTACACCTCCCCCACTCAGTTAACTGGATCAGTCATTTGTTCAACCTAGCGCTGTAATTGTTCGTGAATAATCGGAATTATAAGATAATTCTTTAGTGCATAGATCGTTTTGTACGGTTCTATGCAATCGATTTATTCGCTATGATGTGTGAAAGGAGCCTTTCTTTACTAAACTGGTGTATGAACTTAACACACTTAGAAACAAAGGCTCCTTTAGCTTACTGTAACGTGTAAAAAATCAAGCAATTGGATGATTATCTTTTATTGTAAAATATTGACTAAAGAAAACACATCCCTAAAATTATAGGTTATTCAGAGTAACTAGTTGTCCTAAACCTACATTTGTATGTAATATTCAGAACCATTAAAATAATGTCATCGCTCTATCGTCTAGATTACAAATAATTGATTTCGTTTCTAGGAAATTATTCAATGCTTGGATGCCATTTTCTCTTCCAAGTCCACTCTGTTTATAACCGCCAAACGGGACAGTTGGAGAAAGCACTTGATAAGTATTAATCCATAGTGTTCCGCTTTTCACTTTTTGGGCCATTCGCAACCCTCGTTTAATATCGTTAGTCCAAACGGCCGCGGCTAAGCCATAAATAGTATCATTTGCAATTTTTACCGCTTCATCATCATCTTGAAACGGGATGACACTAACGACCGGACCAAAAATTTCTTCACGAGCTATCGTCATATCAGACGTCACATCTGAAAAAATGGTCGGCTCAATAAAGTAGCCTTTATCCATCCCCTCTGGTATTTTCCCACCACAACGCAATGTTGCTCCTTCACGTTGACCAACTTGAATATATTCAAGGATTTTTTCGTGTTGCTCCTCGTTAATGACCGGTCCTAAATTGTTTTTCATGTCTGTTCCTGGCCCAACATGTAGTTTCTGGGCACTTTCCACGAGCGTGTCTAAAAACTCATCGTATATCGATTCATGGACAAGGATTCGGCTACCTGCCTGACAGACTTGACCAGAATTATAAAAGATGCCGAATAAAGCGCTTTTTGCAGCGTCTGCTAGATTTGCATCATCTAAGATGATGTTTGGTGATTTTCCACCAAGTTCTAATGTGACGCGTTTAATGTGTGGGGCCGCGGCCTCCATTATTTTCCTTCCTGTTGCTGTTTCTCCTGTAAATGCAATTTTTGGAATGTCGGGATGACTGACAATTGCTTTTCCAGCTTCATCAGTCCCTGTTAAAACGTGCAACATTCCATTAGGAACCCCAGCTTCCTTACAAAGCTCTGCCAGTTTTAGGGCAGATAAGGGGGTCTCAGGGGCTGGTTTTAATATGCTCGGACAGCCGGTTGCAAGGGCAGGAGCGATCTTCCAGGCCGGCATGAGTAATGGAAAATTCCATGGTGTAATGAGCCCAGCAATGCCAATCGGCTCTTTCATCGTCCAAGCGAGATGTTCCGATGGAGCATTTAATGAAAAGGGTAGTATTTCGCCTTGGGGTTGTACAAGAAGTGACGCAAAAAAATCAAATGTATCTGCCACCATCGGGATCTCTACAAACATTGCCATATTTATTGGCATGCCATTTTCATGTGTCATTAGTTTAGCTAATTCCATGTTATTCTTTCTAATTAAATCAGCTACTTTACGTAAAATGCGACCCCGCTCTAGCGCTGGTAGCTTATGCCAACGTCTACTTTCAAATGCTTTTTGTGCTGATTCAACAGCGATGTCGACGTCTTCTGCACCTGCATTTGCCACTGTTGCAACCACTTCACCAGTTGCTGGATTCACAACTTCAAATGTTGCTCCTGATGCTGCTGGCTGCCACTCCCCGCCTAGAAACAAGTCGGCTGTTTTTGTTTCAACTGTAATGCTCAAACTATCCCTTCTTTCTTTTTTCCGTAGCATTAATCAAATGTGATGACACCACGAATGTTTTCTCCAGATTTCATCGCTTCAAAGCCTTTGTTAATTTCATCAAGTGTGTAAACTTGACTGACAAGTGGTTCAAGCTGAAGCTTTCCTGCTGCATTTAAGTCTAGTAGATTTGGGTAATCGACTGCAGGATTTCCTTGTCCGAGCCATGAACCTGTAATTGTTTTTGACTGATGGGGTATGGAAAATGCATTAATAGATAAATTCGTCGTTGGCGAAGCAACTCCAACGATAACTGTCATACCACCCTTTCTTGTCATCATGTAGCCTTGTTGCATCGTTTCTTCTCGGCCAATCACTTCAAAGGCATAGTCAACACCGAGACCACCTGTCAACTTCTTCACTTCACGAACAGGATCATTTTCCTTTGCATTGACTGTATGTGTTGCACCGAATGCTTTCGTTTTTTCAAGCTTGTCATCTAAAATATCAACTGCGATGATTTGCTTTGCACCGGCTAATTTTGCGCCTTGAATAGTATTAAATCCAACACCACCAGCTCCAATGACAGCAACTGTACTGCCTGGCTCTACTTTTGCAGTATTTGTTACGGCGCCGACTCCTGTGATGACACAGCAACCAACGAGAGCTGCCCATTCGAAAGGAATATCTTTTCGAATTGGGATCGCTGAACTTTCAGGAACAACCGTATATTCACTGAACGTTCCAGTTAACGGGAATTGATGAACTTTTTTTCCGTTAAGTGAAAAGCGAGTTGTCCCATCGAGCAATGTTCCCATTGCTGCAATTTTTTCGGCTTCGTCACACATGTCCGGTCTACCGACACGGCAATTGTGGCACTTTGCACATGATGGAACCCAGTTAAGTGCAACGTGATCTCCAACTTTCACGCTCGTTACACCTTCTCCAACAGCATCGACTATCCCTGCTCCTTCATGTCCTAGTACAATCGGAACAGGCAAAGGCAAGGCCAAATCGATGACGTGCTGGTCACTGTGGCAAATGCCTGCCGCTTTCATTTTGACACGCACTTCGCCCTTGCGAGGATCTTCTAGCTCGACGTTTTCAATTTTAAGTTCTTGTCCATATTGATGTAATACTGCTGCTTTCATAGCAAACCCACCTTTTTAGATTTATTTACTTTATAAGATTAGTTTAGCATTGACGAGAGTCTGTTTGCTAGATTAAAAGAAAGCTTCATTTCTTTTGGTATTCTTTTTTTAATTCTTCGATCAATTCCTCTTTATTTGGACGTTGTGCAGATAAATAACGTTCCCATTCACTTCTAACTGTCTGTTGTATTTTCATTAAGCCTAACACGAGGGGACGAGTCGAGCGGTCACCTAAAAATACTTCTGTAAACGCATCGCGAATATCTTCTTTTTTGCCTCGAATGCCGTGATCTTTTCCATATTTTAAGTGCTCATCAATAATTCTATCAATATCAGGGTTTCCCGGACCACCACTTTGGCGATAAAATGCGTCGATTCGTTGCTTCATCGTTAAGTTTTCTTGTTCGTTACTCATATGATGAACCTCCTTCTTCTCTTAGCAGTGTTATTAAGATTCTTATTTCTGTAAGGGGTGTTACGTGCGTCTATTGTTAGGTATCTAGGGACACGGGAATAAAATGCAAAACCCGGTTAACGTCAACCGGATTTTGTTTTTTTGTTACTTAATTTGCTCGCGCTTAAGCTCGTCAATCGCTTGATTAGAATACCCTTGCTGTGTTTCCAAATAGCGTTCCCACTCTTGCTTAATCGAGTTTCTAATTTTCATTAAACCGAGTACGATAGGCTGTGTGGAACGGTCACCTAAAAACACTTCTGTAAACGCATCCTGAATATCTTCCTTCTTCCCTGGAACTCCGTGGTCTTTCCCATGGATGAGATGTTCATTCAAAATTCGGGCTATATCCGGATTCCCGGGTCCACCACTCTGTCGGTAAAAAGCATCGATCCTTTGAGACATTGTTAACTTTTCTTGTTCGGCACCCATTTTGACATACCTCCTTTTCGATTAATTTAGAACAGTGATCGATGTTTTCGCGTGCGGAACAAACGCCAAAGCGTGAATATGATAAGGAAAATAGATGTACCTAATCCAATGTTTGCAATTGTTGTTTTTTGCATTCCTAGAAATACACCGTCAGGGATACTAGATATCATGAAACCGGTTGCAATTATGATTGCAAAAGTAACTAATGCCAATGCAATTCTGTTCGTAATTTGGTTTAACGTGTTACGAATCGTTACGTCTGGTTGAATTTGCAAATTCATGCGAAACTTATTTTCTGCGACATTTTCCATAATTCTTGCAGCTCGACGTGGAAATGTCGTAATTAATTTTGCTGACTCTGAAAGGAGACTTGCATTCGCACGGTAGTCAAAGCGTTTGCTAAGCATGCTTTTTAAAATCGGGATTTCGTATGCTTCAACGACTTCACCGTAAGATATTTCTGGACAAATCCAACGGGCAGCTCCTTCTGTGGCGGAGAATCCTTTCGCCCATAGTGCTAATCCATTCGGAACTTTACAATAATTCTTAAGTCCGATTGCTGTAGCTTCTAATACGAGATTTCCGTAGTTGTAACGGTCGCTACCTTGTACTGCATTAACATAACGTAATGCAAGCGCTCTCAATTGGTCTTTCAATTTAACGACGTCAGTATAAATCGTCGGTGTAAATAATTCCATATTCACCTCGGCTACATCTTCTGCCTGATTTAACTGGATGTGCATAATGATCCTCATTAACGTTTGTGCCAAAACGCTATCCATTCGACCTGTCATTCCCCAGTCAATGACGATCGCTTTTTTGCGATGCTTACAGATCATAATGTTCGATCCGTGGGCGTCAGCGTGATAGTGTCCATCCAACATCTGTTGGACATAAAGGTGAACGAGATCAATCATGATTTTCACACGTTCTTCAAAGGTGAAGAAGTCAACTGGAAAGTCTTTAATTAACCAGCCATCGATAAATTCCATAAGTAAGACATTTTTCGTTGCTGTATGAACTTCTGGAACATCGACATATTCTGCGCTTTTTCGGTATTGTGCCATTTCTACCATTTTACGAGATTCTTCGACCATGTCGAGTTCATCCATAGCACTACTGTAATAATCATCAATTAATCCATTCACATCGATTGCTGCTGATAACTCAGGTGGCAATCGTTTCCGTAACATGCCTGTCATTTTTTTAATTACTCTAATGTCTGTTTCAAATAACTTCTCAACTGTTGGACGGACAACTTTAACAGCAACGACAGGGCCATCCTTTACTTTAGCTTTGTACACTTGCGCAAGCGAAGCAGAACCGAGGGGATCTTCTTCGAACCATTCGAACGTATCCATCCCGTTCGGGAGTTCTTGCTCTATAATATACTGAAGCTTGGCAAATTCGATCGGAGGAACCTTATCTAATAGCTTTTCTAATTCCAGTGTAATTTCTTCTGGAAATAGATCTTGACGCGTAACGAGAACTTGACCAAGCTTAATAAACGTTGGACCTAGTTCTTCGAACGCTTCCCGTAGCCGGACGCCAATTCTATGCATATGTTCGCGTTCGGTACGACTTCTTTTTGATTTCCCCATTAGCTTCCTCGTGATGGAGTCTTTGAGCAGCATTCCTAAGCCGTTTTTTACAAATACTGAGACAATTTTTCTTCTTCGTCTACCTGGTGTAATTGCTGCTTTTTCTTTTTCAATTGCCTTTCCGACTAACTGTAGTTCTGGTGAAAGTTGTGATTGTGGTGAAATTGGTGATACTTTCTCATTGACAACACTCAAGGACTATCCCTCCTCACTCGTCAAACAAGACGATATTTCGAAAATTTACTGCCGCCAATACGGCGTTCTGTAGATTACGGATGAAAGCGTGACCATTCCATCGATGCATCAAAGGCTGTACCCGCTCAGACAAGGGGCTCTCGGGAATGTGATGACCATTTTCATTTCTATCGTGAGGATTTCCTCACATGTTCAGAAAAGAATGCCGATGAAAGTATGATTCCCTTCTAATCATAAAAGAAGAAACAAGGTTCATCAATTCCGTTGAATGTAGGAAAGTTTAGTTTTTTAACCCTATATATGTAGCATATTTTTCTAAAATGTTATAATATTCTTACAAGGGGTTTAATTAATCAAGGGGGCAATCATTTTTTCTAACCATGCAGCCTGTCGTTAATCGCTAGATTACCATAAGGGAGGTAGTTTGTATGCAAATCACGTTAAGTCAACAGTTAAATAGCATTTTACAACAGGGTGTTGACATCGTTCGAGAGTACCAACAACCAATTTTAGAAAAATGGGAATCTAGGCTGTTCGAGTTACAGGAAAAACAAAATAAATCAGCGGGTGATTTTGAAGTAGTTATCACCTTGTTATCGGGGTGTTTGTTCTCAAGCCAATTAAGTATCGAAAACATTTTCCAAAAAATGAGCGAAAATAAACGAGCGAGTGTTAGATCAATTGAGCCGAATAGATTAGTCTTTTTTATTACGCTATTAGAAAACGGTGTTCATGAAATGATTCAAGAGGAGAATGATAACGCTTATGATGGACATCAAGCCGTACAATATTTATTTTCAAAAATTAATGAGGAGATTTTCTCGGATACGTTGAAACAAGAGCCTTACCTTGACACCTTCCTTGAGCAACTCGTACGTTCACGCCAGCTTCCGATTCATTGGGTTGCGAAGCTGAGCAAAACAGAGGGAGGATTTCAAGTTCAGAAAGTCTATTTGCAGACGTATCATAAAGTAGCTGGGATCATTGGCTTTGAGTCTGAATCTTTGTTTAAGTTATCTGAATATTTATTAGAATTCATACCTTCTGAACCTAATGAAAATAAAGTTTTTCCTATCCCTTTGGAAGATCACTTATTACTATTTTGTTCGTCAGAACCTGAGTCCGAGGTTGTTCCGTTTATTATGTTTTCCATGCAAACTTTTTTAGATGGAAAGGATGCGTTAAGGACGACAAGGCGGAAGCGGCAATGGATGGATGCAGTCCTTTTGTTCAATGAACGGATTATGCGGTCAAAAACATACAGCGAAACGTTAAAAAATATCGCCTCTGGATTTGTAAATTATTTGCCTTTTGAACGATGTGCATTATTCGCTTATTCAGACGCGAATCAAAGTGGGATTGGGCTATTTGCCCACTCGATGAACATTGAAGCCATCAAAAGCATAAACGAAAGCATTGACGATTTGCCTTATATTAAGAACTATATAAAGAAATTAGAGCACTTAGGTGAACATGCAAAAAATGTACAACCTATCTATATTGCCGAAGCAGCGATAGGCTTACCTGAGCAATATGTTGAACAATTCAATCTTGAATCCATCGTTCTCGTGCCCATTTATGCACCATCAGAAAGTAAATTGATTGGGGCGGCGATCGTTGACCAAGGACCTGGAAAAAGCTTTAAACTGTCACGAGAAACGTTTCTCGCCTTAATGAAATTCGGACATAGTGCTGGCGAAGTTTTAGTAAAATATGGTCCTGGTTATCCACTAAACACGCAAGCCATTGGTTCTATTCGTTTATCTCCTCGTGAAATTGAAGTGTTGCAGTTAATTTCAGAAGGAAAATCAACGAACGAAGCTGCACAAAGCTTGCACCTTAGTGAGTACACTGTTCGAGACTATATCTCAACGATCATGCAAAAGATGGAAGCAAGAAATCGAACGGAAGCGATTGTGAAAGCGATTCGTGAAGGCATTATCTAATTACGGGAACCGAACCAAACATACATTGACCCGGTTTTGAGCCATTGCTGACTATTCACCCTAATATTAGTGTTAAGTTAAATAGGTTAATATCCGTGACAGTCAGTTGTTCTATATTCAATTGAAGGTCATTAAGTGCTTTTAAAAGGCTAGTTGTACAATGATTTGGTGTATTTTGATCAAAAGTCTCCACTAACTATATTGCCATCATGGTCTTTTAATATAAATTGAACCTTTAATCCGGGTATCGTAATGTCGCCCGCTGTTAAAAGGTGAGTGTTTATGATTGTGTTATCTAATATTAACGAATTGGCTGTTAAGCTAAAAGCATCAATAGGATGACTTGCCCTTTTATTTTCAGAGGCTTTTAACGTACCGAATTTAGACTTTTTTGCAGTAAGACTAGTTACTCCTAACGTTAAGTTGTTTCCTGTGGCGGCTGCATTTGAACTGATCATGATATCTAAAGTATGAACTCCATATTCTTCAAGTGCACCGCCTAAATGAATATTTTTTGATAATTGAAGGCCTGTTATAGTCGCAGACCCGAGTTCAACTGCAGCCTGTCCCCAGTTCCCCTTTAACTCTGTTTCACCGGTTTTCGCACGTAAGGAGAAGTTTCTACCATCAATTTGTTCCGCCTCAATCTTAAAGCCACCAACCCCTGTAATTGGGAATGCAGCAAATGCATTGCCTGTCAAAAATAATATCGTCGTTAATCCGATTAAACCAAGGCTACTTGCCGCAATCATAAACTTCAATCGCTTTTTATTAATGTTTAAAGCGTTGACCATCAGTAAACCCCTCCTATCGCCTGATCGCGAGCGTGATGAGCTTTAGTCAGTTGATTCATCTAATGTAGGGTCATAAGACTCTTCTAAAACAGCAATAATTTTCTGGACAAACAGTACATTAGATTCTTCCATCTTTGAGCGCTCAGTCAGGAGAGTCAACTCTACATAAATCTCTTCGATTGTTGTTTTAATTGATTCGATTTTACTTTCACTTTCATTTATATATTTTTCTAATGTCAGGAAATTAACTTGCTCAACACTGCCTTTATATTTCATTTTTAAGTCATTTAATTTATCTGTCTTTGCTTGCAATTGATTTTTATATTTCTTAAATAATGTTAATTGTTTTTTGAATGCTTCAATTGGAGTGGTTCCTTCGTTTTCTTCGTTATTTAATTCCGTTAATTTATCCTCCAGTTCAGCCCATTGCTCATCATCGATTAACTGTTGAATTGGAGCGATAACATCTTCATTAAATCGAGAGAGATTTTCATCAAGTTTCATAAGTTCGTTTAAAATTTGGGCGGACTCTGTTTGAAAAAGCGAGTCCTCATCAGTCTCTTCAATTGAAGAATTAGCATCTTCGTCCTCTCCAGTCATTTCTTCATCC
Source organism: Caryophanales bacterium UBA6769 (assembly GCA_002453275.1). GTDB lineage: Bacteria > Bacillota > Bacilli > Bacillales > UBA6769 > Pueribacillus. Next base: position 3,969 of record DKGN01000059.1, on the reverse strand, counting down.
GGTTGTTCACCGATTAATTCGTTTAACTTTTCTGTGATGGATTCAATTCTTTCTTTAAGGCGTTGTTTTTCTCTATTTAGCCTTTCGATATCTTCACTATTGTTGTCTAATTTCTCAACAATTTCGTTAAGTTTTTTCTTAATTTCTTTTAATTCTTGATATGTTTGTGACCATTCACCAAGTTCAAGCTCTTCTAAATATTCGGAGCGAAGGACGATAAGTTCTTTGTAACCGATCAGCTTATTCTCGATATTTTTAAAAAGTTCTTCTGCTTGATCTAATGTAATCGTAAGACCGTCCAGTTGTGTCGTGATTTCTGATTGTTGTTGCTTCGCTTGAATTAATTGTTCGTGCCATTCTGGAGTTTCTGTTAATTCTTCCACTTTTGCAAATAGTTCTTCGATGCTTGCTGTTTCTTGGTCAATATATTGGCTCTGTTCATCAGCTTCTTGAAGTAGTTGCTGAAGCTTATCAACGTCTGCTTCTAATGTTGGAATGTCTTCTTTTAACTGTTCGTATGCTTCCGCTTGTTGCGAGAGCTTGCCGTCGTTCATGTGATCCTCATAAAGTATAAGCTGCTCACGCTGTTCATTTATATCGGCACTTTCAATTTGCCTTTGCATTTCAAGCACTTTATTGGCCTCATTTGGGTCGAAGCTCGTTTCGACAACTAGATCTGGAATCACCATGTTTGCCGTCTCTAAATTTTCACCTTTTATCCAAAGGTCATACGCGCAAATTCGACCAATTGAATATCCTGGACATTTCCACGGTGCCAATAGCTCAAGATGACTCCATGTCGGTGGCTGCAAATTATATCCTCTCACCGCTATTTTACTAAAATCCACACGTGCCCATTGCTGACTTGATTTTATCGTCATCGTCATCAGCCCGTGGTCCGTCGTAATGACTCTACGTAGAGTCATATTTTCGAGCCAACCATTTCTAAAGTCAAATTGACCTGTAAGTAAATTCGCAATGTTAAAAACGCCAACAATATATTCAACATCAGCAACAAACGCAATTTCAGCGTCATCTGCCTGAGCTTTCTGTGTTACTGGTGGAAAACAGATTGTTAAAATTATTGCGTTCACGAGCACGAATGTTTGTAGCTTTTTCAAAAATGTCAAGTTGATTCCCTCCTCTCTGTTCAATCAACTACTCACTGTATCGGATGGGGTAATTGATATATCGGTTGACCCTTTTGATTGTCCGGTATTAGGGTCATGGTCGACTGTTGTCTCTAATCCAGCCCATGACGCAATTAAAACCCCGCCAACGAGTCCTAGAAGACCACCGATAATTAGTCCCCCAGCTGCACCGAGAAATGAAAGTATGGACATTACGATAATCGCACAGCCTGCAAAGAAATGACTTTCAGGCTTGACTAGAACACTTAATGCAAACATAAGCATGAATAGTCCAGTAATAAGTCCAGCCCACATGAGTCCACTACCAGGAAGCAATAACATCGGTGCAACACTAATCCCAATGACCATAACAAAAATACTGCCTATTATAGAAAACACTGCGCCCATAACAGGTCGATTCGTATTACGTGCAAGTAAATACCCTAAAGAAAGTGGCAAAATTAATCCAATTGCATATGGGATGACGATACCTGCCGCTATGAATATTATTGTGTTAAGTGGAATGTAACCTTGGCGGGTGAAGAGCGTGATAGTAAGGATTAATATAAGAGTCCCACCCAAGCTTGCTAAAAATAAATGATTTGCTTTAAACGCGTCAAACCACGTTTTTAGTTTTCTTTTCTTTCCTATTAAACTAAGTAAATATACACATAACGCTAAGAAACCGACGAGTGACATTGTAAGTATATAAGGAAGCTTTAGAATAAGTGCCTCGAAATCAAGAATGTTCCCTAAGAAATCGAGAATTAGAATTGTGATAAATACACTTATCGACCCGAGAAGGAAAAGAACGATATAATGCCCTTTAAAGCTGACATATCGCTCCGATTTTTCATGACGATTGAGGAGTTTATAAATGACCGTTGCATAAATGACACTACTAATGGCACCTAATATAAGCGCACCTGTTGCGCCCAAACCTAGTATTTTACTTCCTCCGATTAACATCCCCGGCAAGATACCGATGCTTGCATATTTTACTATCGTATTTGCCCGAGCCAATTTTCGGAATTTGAAAAATAAACTTAACAAAAATAAAATGATTGCGCCCGAAATTCCGCCCAAAATTGCTCCAGTTAAACCTAACGTTAATGGAAATCCTCCAAGAAAAGCGCCAGTTACTAAGCCAATAATTACCACTGTTGTCATTTCGAACACATGCTTTAATTTAGTCATTTTACACCCTTCTTTCTATTTAAGAAGCTGTTTAAAACGCCTGAGAATAGTGGTTGCCGAAACAGGGCAAACGCCAATATCACCACATTTGTGCACAATCTTATATTCAAAACTAGGCTTTCCTCAACGATAAAGTAACGTAATGGTGACTTTTCAATATTGGCTAAGGAACGTGGATTACCTTTTGTCTTTCTTTATAAACACGTACTATAAGGTAAGAAGCTAAATTGCCCATTCATTTTGGGGGAAATAGAAAGTTACCTCTATTTCGGATTAGAAATCGCCGATTTTCGTTCCATCTGTTTTATTGTGAATAAGCTTAACTTTCAGACCTGGAATACCAATGCTTCCAGCTTGTAAAAAGTGTGTGTTCAGCTTTGCGTTCGTAAGGTCTAGTGTTGGCGCTTGTAAATCTATAACATTTAACGGATTATCTGTGTGATACTCTTGAACTTTTAAGTTTGAAAACTGAGCATTACCCGCATCGATACCCGTTACTCTTAATTTCAAGTTATCACCTTGGACACTGCCATTCGCAGTAACTGCAACTTCAACGGATTCAATGTCATAAGCTGCAAGTGCTCCACCAAGGTCTATATTTTTGGAGAGTACTAATCCATCAATTGTGGCTGTTCCAAGGTCAACAGCTGCATTTCCCCAAGGGTTCTTATTTTCCGTTGGTCCAAGTTGTGGATATAATTTAAAGTCTGTTCCTTTGATACTGTCAGCTGCTACGATGAATCCCCCTACACCTGAGATTGGAAAAGCAGCAAAGACAGAACCTGTCAGAAACAACGTGAGGACAAGAGCGAGAAGACCCGTTCCCCCGATACCACCAATGATACCAAGCCGCTTCTTATCAACATTTAGAGCGTTTATCATAATAAAGACCTCCTTGTGAAATTTTCTATTTCCCCCAAAATAAATACCTTATCTCTGAAGTGACTGACTATTTTGAATCCATGTTACATGTTATAACGAACATGTGCTATCCCTAAAAGATTCGGTTGATTTTCGCTAAAATACGCTTTAGTATCGTGATTTTAAGAATTATTACCTATCAACAGAACATTTCTTGCTAGGACTAAATTCCTTATAGCGAACATAACCACCCCCGATAATTTTAGGTTCTAATGCAATTAAGCTCATATCGGTTCAGGGTAAAAAAGACTAAAAATTTCCATGAAAACTTATAATATTTAATTCACATCGCTTAATTGTAAAAATTATTTGATTGGAAGAAATGAAACTACTACATTTTTAGGGGAGTGTTCTTTTATGCAGACATAGAAACCTCGGGGGTGGGTTTGTCAACTTTCCTAACGTCCAAAAAAAAGAATCGAAAAGATTAATAATCTTTTCGATTCTTTATGTAATATTTTTTTATTAAAAATTTCCGCTGATTATATTTCCATGAACATCTTTTAAAATTAGTTTTACCTTAAGACCTGGGATGCCGATAGACTCTGCCTTTAAAAGATGTGTGTTAATTTTTGCGTTATCAAGTGTGATATTGTTAGCTGCCAGTTGAAATACTTCTAATGGATTGTTCGCTTGACTATTTTCATCTACCCGTAAGGTACGAAAATCAGATCCTGTTGCAGTTATGCCGGTCGTACCGATTGTTAGATTTTCGCTCTTT
>DKGN01000085.1:5618-8253 GCA_002453275.1 Caryophanales bacterium UBA6769 | reverse complement strand
CCTTATGTAATCTTTCAATGTTTTTCCTTGCACATACTCCATCACAATGTAGTATAAGTTATTTTCTTCTCCTACATCGTAAATATTCACAATGTTCGGATGCGAAAGGCTTGTTGCTGACTCTGCTTCACGCCGAAACCGCAAAATGAATTCATCATCATTAGAAAACTCAGATCGTAATACTTTGACAGCAACAGTCCGATCTAAAATTAGATCGTGCGCTCGATAGACAATCGCCATTCCGCCCTCGCCAACGATTTCAAGTAGCTTATATCGCTCATTTAAACGTTTATTTATCATCTTTATTCACCTTTTTCATCGTGGATCCCATGTTTAACTAAAACAAGTGTAATGTTATCATCGCCACCAGCTAGATTTGCCTTCGAGATTAACTCGTCAGCTTGGGATTGAAGCGATCGATCTGAGCGCATGATTTCTTCAATTTCTTGTTCATCAACTTTATTTGTTAGCCCGTCTGAACAGAGAAGCACGAAGTCCCCTTTATCCCAATCGAGAGTCCGGATGTCTATTTGGACTTGCTCTTCCGTTCCTAATGCCCGTAATAAAATATGTTTACGCGGATGATGTTCAGCTTCTTCTTTTGACAATTGTCCATTTTTTACGAGTTCATTTACGAGTGAGTGATCTTCGGTTAGTAAGGAAAAACCATTTTCATTTAATACGTATATTCGACTGTCACCAATATTTGCAAAGGTAATATTAGTAGGGGTACAAATAGTTGATACGACTGTCGTACCCATGCCTGAATATTTAGGGTGCGTTTTTGAAAAGTCATATAACTTTTTGTTAGCAGCTTGGATTGTATTTTCAAGCCATTGTTCAGTTTCAGTTGGGCTTAAATTCCCTTCCGTCTCCTGCCAGTGGTCTCGCAAATAAGAGACTGCCATTTCACTAGCAATTTCTCCAGCTTGGTGACCACCCATTCCGTCAGCTACGACAGCAAGCAAGTCATTGTTTTTGTTGCTAAAATACCCTCCATTATCCTCATTAAGAGTACGTACCTTACCCGTATCTGTTCGAAATACCGATATCATCACTGTCACCTCGTCTCTTTCTTCCCGCGTCTTTACTATTATATGACGGTCACTATTTAATGCTTTTTCAATACCGCAATATAAAATCCATCACTTTGAAAGTAGTGTGGAAGGATTTGAATTTGACCTTGTTTAAAATAGGGTGAAAGTTTCTTTGGCAACCTTTCTTTTAGTTGCTCATCAAACGAGAAATTACGATGTGTTTCTAAAAACTTTGCAACGATTTGTTCGTTTTCCCGTTGCTCAATTGTGCATGTGCTATAGACTAATATTCCACCCTTTTTTAACAGTGGTGCGGTTGATTCTAGAATTGCTTTTTGGATCTGTATAACTTCTTCTACGTCTTTGTTCGTTTTTACCCATTTTATATCTGGTTTTCTACGGATGACACCAAAGCCAGAGCATGGAGCATCAATAAGAATTCGATCAAAAGTTTCTTCTGGAAATAACCGCCCTGCTTCTCGAGCATCAGTGACTTGAATGTCGATGTTCTCCATCTGTAGTCTTTCGCTCTGTTCCTTAATCAAATTTGCTTTATGTTTATGTATATCAAGGGCAATAATTTGCCCACTAGTATCCATTAATTCTGCAAGGTGAGTCGTTTTTCCCCCTGGAGCGGCACAACTATCCAAAATTTGTTCATCCTTCTGGGGATTGACCGCCCTTGCAACAAGCATTGAACTTTCATCTTGCGCGGTTACATAGCCTTGCTTGAAGGTTTCCGTAAGAAATAAATTTCCTCGTTGAATCTGGATCGCTTCGCTCGCTAAGTCGCCTCGTTTTGCGACAACGCCCTCATCGTTCAGCTTTTCTATGACGTGAGTAAGCGTTGCTTTTGTTTTATTAACTCTTGCGGTCACGTTGGGACGTTCTAAATTTGCTTTGCAAATTTCTTTCGTAGTTGGATAGCCATATTGTTTAATCCACTCAGAAACTAACCATTGCGGGTGGCTATACTTAATAGAAAGTCTTTCTACTTCATCTTTAATTTGATTAACGTCTGGAAATCCCTTTCTTTGCGCATTTCTCAAAATGCCATTAACGAGACTCGCAAGCCCTCGGTGTCCATTTTTTTTAGCTAATTGCACAGCTTCAAAAATTATAGCATGATCCGGAATTCGATCTAAATACACCATTTGATAAAATGACATACGAAGTAAAGATAGGATCCATTCATCTCGCTTTTTTGGCTTTTTTAATAGAAAGTGATTTAAATAAAAGTCAAGCGTTTTTTTACGTTGCACTGTACCGTAAACGATTTCTGTAAACAAGCCAATATCTTTCTCATTTAGCTTATTTTGTTCAATCATACTATTAACTAAGAGATTACTATATGCCTCGTTATTTTCAATTTTAAGCAACGCTTGTAAAATCAGGTCTCGAACACCGTTTTTACCCATTTATTTCCCTAATTTCTCTCCTATTAGCATTTTTCTTCCTGTTAAAAATTGCTCGGCGGTCATTCGCCTTCTTCCGGATGGTTGGCAATCGACTACTTTTATCGCGATTTCATTTCCGGTTGCGACTGTGAAACCATCATTCTCCACCGATACAACTGTGCCTGGATCCGTGTCATTTCC
>DKGN01000085.1:0-5503 GCA_002453275.1 Caryophanales bacterium UBA6769 | reverse complement strand
CATCATAAACTTTCTCGCCCCACCAAATTTTAAATGGTTTGTTATCCAAATAAGTATAGGCGACTGGCCACGGGTGTAAGCCGCGAATGTGGTTAAATATGGATTCACCTGTTTTTGTCCAATCAATTTTTTCTTGCTCGCGACGAATATTTGGAGCATACGTCACGTTATCTTCGTCTTGCTTAATTGGATTAATTTTGTCCTCTACAAGGAGTGGAATCGTTTCACATAATAATTGTGCACCCGCTTCACTCAATTTATCATGCATTGTTTCGACATTATCATTTTCTTCAATCGGAATTTTAACTTGTTGTAATATATCACCCGCATCCATTTTTTCAACCATATACATAATCGTAATGCCAGTTTCCTTTTTCCCATCGATAATGGCTTGGTGGATCGGAGCCCCCCCTCGATATTCAGGAAGCAATGATGCGTGGACATTAATGCAGCCAAAGCGAGGAGCTTTCAAAATTTCTGTAGGTAACATCTGACCATAAGCTGCAGTTACAATTAAATCAGGTTCTTCCGCTATTATTTTTTCATATTCCATCTGTAATTTTTCTGGCTGAAATACAGGTAGATGATGTTTCAATGCTTCTACCTTTACTGGTGGCGGTGTTAATGTTCTTTTTCTACCTTTCGGTCGATCAGGCTGTGTGACGACTAAACGAATGTTATATTGTTCTCTTATTAATCTCTGTAATACCGGTACTGAAAAATCGGGTGTTCCCATAAAGATTATTTTCAACGATCGTTCACCTTCTCTTAGCTTACATTAGCATTTGTGGGTTTTGATCAATCACAATTTGTAGCTGACTTTGACTGAGTTCAGCTTCATAATGATCTAATATCTTTTTTAAAGTTTCCGTTAATTTTGGTTCATTTTTGTATTTTACCATGCATTGGTAACGATATCTATCTTTTATACGCGAGATGACTGATGCAGCAGGCCCCAAAATAACTGTGCTTCTTGAAAGCTTGTTTTTTAAAATGTTTGCGATGTTTTCGCTAACTGCGATTACTTTCATAATGTCACGATGAGAGACAGTTATTAATGTTAAATAAAAATAGGGTGGGTATGCGTGAGCTTGTCGTAAATTCATCTCTCGGTTAAAAAAGGAGTGAAAATCATGTTGACTAGCAAATTGAACACTATAATGTTCAGGAGTATACGTTTGGATAATGACTTTTCCTTCATTTTCACGTCGACCGGCTCTCCCTGCAACTTGCGTTAATAATTGAAATGTTCGCTCCGCGGAACGAAAATCCGGTAAGTTTAACATCGTATCGGCGGTAATGACACCTACGAGTGTCACATCTGGAAAATCTAATCCTTTTGCGATCATTTGAGTTCCTAGCAAAATATCGGCTTCTTTATTAGCAAATGCAGTTAAAAGTCTTTCATGCGCACCTTTTCTTGATGTCGTGTCGACATCCATACGGATCATCCGAGCTTCAGGAATTAATTTAGTCAATTCTTCCTCTACCTTTTGTGTCCCAGTTCCGAAATACCGAATATGTTCGCTTTTGCATTCAGGACAATGAGTTGGACTAAACTGCTCATAACCACAATAATGGCATTTTAAGTGTCTCGTGTTTTTGTGGTATGTTAGTGAAATATCGCAGTTCGGACATTCTGCTACGAAGCCACAATCGCGACACATAATAAATGTTGAATAACCTCTTCTATTTAAAAACAAAACGGCCTGTTCTTTTTTATCTAGAGTAGCCTTAATACTTTCAATTAACACTCGTGAAAAGATTGAACGATTACCTTCGCGTAGCTCTTCCCGCATGTCAACGATCTGGACAGACGGCATCGCCTGTGAGTGTACACGTTCAGTTAATTCACACAATTGGTAGACACCTTTTACACTTCTAGCATACGATTCCAAAGATGGAGTAGCACTTCCCAAGATGAGTGGACATTGATGATAATTACTTCGCCATTCTGCAACCTCTCTCGCGTGATAGCGAGGATTTTCCTCTTGCTTGTAGCTGCTCTCATGCTCTTCATCGATAATAATCATCCCGATATTGTTAAAAGGTGCAAAAATCGCAGAACGTGCTCCGACAACGACTTTAACTTCTTTGCGATTAATTTTAAGCCATTCATCATACTTCTCTCCTGCTGATAATCCGCTATGCATAACAGCAACGTCAGCACCAAATCTTTCTTTAAAACGTGTGACCATCTGTGGTGTTAATGAAATTTCAGGGACTAATACGATTGCTTCCTTGCCTTTTTTTAACACTTCATCGATCGATTGCAAATAGATTTCCGTCTTTCCACTTCCTGTTACACCATGAAGCAAAAAAGTCCCTCGTTCCTTATTTTCAATTGACGATAAAATCGGCTGAATTGCAGTTTTTTGAATATCCGTCAATGGAAGGGGAGGGGTTTTTGTAATTGTTGAGGAGGCATAAGGATCTCTGTAAACTTGTGAGTCTTCCTCACTAATGATGTTTTTCTTTATTAAGGCTTTCAACGTTGAACGCGAAGCGTTTAGTTTTGTTAATAGTTCATTAGAGGGGATTGGCTTATACTCGGTCATAAACCACTGTAAGATCTCCTTTTGTTTCGTAGCTCTTGCATCTAATGAGTCTATTTCTTTGAGTAAATGTTGCTTATCTACGGCAGGTTCGGCTATTTTTATTGTTTTATAGGTCGTCCGCTCACTTATTTTAGTTTTTAATTCGAGCGCGCCTATTTTTAATAGTTGTTGAATCTGTTTTACTTTTGTAGCTGAAAGGCGAAGTACTTCATTCCAATCGATTTCATCCCGACGTTCGAATAATGCCGTCAACTCAAATGGCAGTTCATTTTTTTGTTTTAATTTTATAACCTTTTTATAATTTACTTTTAACGCAACTGGTAACATGGCCTGCATCGCCGTTAAGATAAAAGATAATGTACGATTACTTAACCAAAAACCGAGTTTAATAAGCTCGTCTGTTAAGACTGGTTCCAAGTCTAGCAATTTTTCAATCGGCTTGAGCGTGTGAACATCCGACTCTTGTTTAAGTCCGACAACGAAGCCTTGAACCCTTCGATTTCCGAATGGAACAATGACTCGCATGCCTTTTTCAATGATGCTCGTCCATTGTTTTGGGATTTCGTAATCGAAAGGTCGATTCGTTTGACTTGTTGCAACATCAACAATTACCTTGGCAATCATTGATGAACTTCCTCAATAAAAGTCAGCGCTTCTGCAAATATATGGTGTGCTACTTCGCGTTTTGTCATCATTGGGAGTTCTCGTTTACTACCGTCACGCTTAAAGATTGTTACTGTATTCGTATCGACCCCAAACCCAGATCCCTCTTCTTTTATATTGTTTGCAACAATCATATCTAGATTTTTACTTTCGAGCTTTTGAAGGGCAAACTTTTCTACATTTGTCGATTCAGCAGCAAAACCAATTAAAGTTTGTTCTTGTTTTTGTTTGCCTAATTCAGCTAATATATCCTTCGTTCTTTCCATGACGATATGTAACTCACCGTCCTCTTGCTTCTTCACCTTGTCTTCAAAGACTTCTTTAGGACGATAGTCTGCAACGGCAGCTGATTTTACGACGATATGAGTATCTGAATAATGTTGGAGAACTTGATCGTACATCTCTGCCGCAGAATGAACGTTTATTCTGTTCACACCATATGGTGTCTCAAGAACAGTCGGTCCTGAGACTAATGTAACTTCTGCACCTAATTCACGCGCAACCTCTGCAATGGCGAAACCCATTTTTCCAGTCGAACGATTTGTGAAATAGCGGACAGGATCAATCACCTCTATCGTCGGTCCTGCGGTGACAAGAACTTTTTTGCCTGCAAGTGGTACGTTGTTTGTGTTAGCAAAGTGAGTTTCAATTGCTAAGATAATCTCTTCTGGCTCCGCAAGTCTGCCTTTACCGACATAACCACACGCAAGCAAGCCCTCACCTGGTTCAATAAATTGATAACCCAATGAAGCTAACGTTTGCATATTCTTTTTTACAGGAGGATGCTCGTACATATGTGAATTCATTGCTGGTGCTAGTAAGATTGGCGCAGTTGTTGCGGTAATCGTAGTTGAAATCATATCATCGGCTATCCCATTGGCAATCTTAGCGATAATATTGGCAGTTGCTGGTGCAACTACAACAACATCTGCCCAATCTGCCAGGTCAATATGGGCAACCTTCTCCGGATCTTTCTCATCAAACGTATCATAATAAACATAATTTCGTGACATTGTCTGAAATGTCAATGGTGTGACAAACTGTTGAGCAGAGGCCGTCATCATCACCTTTACATCGGCACCTTGCTTATAAAGCTGACTTGTTAAAGCGGCCGCCTTAAAAACGGCAATTCCACCTGTAACACAAAGTAATATTTTTTTATCCTTTAGTTGCATCATTCTTGACCTCCCCAACTCTCTACAGGATAGGTTAAAAAAATAACAACCCAAAAAGGTTGTTATTTTTTGCCTTCGCTTGCTTTCTGTTCAAAACTCAATTTACCTTCTTGAATTTCTTCGAGTGCGATTCCGACTGGCTTAAAAGAATGCGGTTCTTCAATTAATTGATTTTCGTACTTTTGAATGCTCCGAGCCCGTTTTGCTGACAACGTAACGAGTGTATACTTTGAATCAATAATATCTAATAGTGAATCAATCGATGGATATAGCAACTTTACTCAACCTCCAGCATTTGTTTGTATTTCTCGTAAAGCCTGTCTTTGCGACAATGCTCTGCACTTACAATCGCTCTGATTCGATCACATGCTAACTGTATTTTATCATTTTCAACGACATAATCATAATGATCCATAAGCTGAATTTCTTCTTTAGCAACTGTCATTCGATTATTAATCAAATGCTCAGCCTCTGTGCCACGAGTAGTTATTCGTGTTTTTAATTCTGATAATGAAGGGGGCATAAGAAAAATAAATACTGCCTCAGGGAAATGTTCTTTTACTTGAAGTGCTCCCTGAACTTCAATTTCTAACAATACATCATTTCCTTGATTCAAAGTTTCTTCAACGTATGCAACCGGTGTTCCATAATAGTTACCAACATATTTAGCCCATTCAAGAAGTTCCTTGTTTTCGATCATTTCTTCAAACTGTTGTTTCGTTTTGAAGAAATAATCCACACCCTCTTGCTCTTCCTCGCGGGGCTTTCTTGTTGTTACTGATATAGAATAATGTAATTGAATATTGTTTTCTTCCATAATGGCTTGTCGAACCGTTCCTTTACCGACCCCTGAAGGTCCAGAAAGTACGAACAGTATGCCCTTCTCCTGTTCCATAACTATCCTCCATTTTTCGAAGAGTTTTCCTCGATTTCATCTTTATATAGTAAGCGTTGTGCAACAGTCTCAGGCTGTACTGCTGACAAGATTATATGATCACTATCAGCAATGATAACGGCTCGCGTTCTTCTACCGGACCGTGCATCCATTAGCATGGTTCTATCACGTGCTTCTTGCATTACTCCCTTTATCGGTGCAGATTCAGGACT
>DKGN01000122.1 GCA_002453275.1 Caryophanales bacterium UBA6769 | reverse complement strand
TAATGTAGACGTGCTTGTATTGCGTGAGCATTTTTTCAATTGTTGAAATCGGTGGATTAAGGATCGTTGCGGGTAAATACGCGTGAACGAGTTTATCGTCGATTAAGTTTTCATGAATCTTCCATTTATCAAAGAATCCAGAATTAAACCACGGAATAAAATAGTTAGATTGCATCCGGGTTTTTACACTCTGTAAGAAAGGAAGTCGCTCCGCTTTTCGATTTGGAATTCGATCGTACACTACATGCGGGAAAGGGATATCGTGCTTTATCCAACCTCCATCCGTATAAAAGAGCCCAGTGATGATCCCATCTTTCCAATTCACATGATGCGGACCAAAAATAAAATAAAAGCCACCTATTTCGTTTGTAGACGATAAATATTGGGAGAACAACTGAGAACGATCACCGATTGGACGATGAGGATGACTTGTAAAACCAGCTGTGAAGACGCCGACTACAGGACCTAAGTGGATCATATTATCTTTTATATAAAGGTGGACATTTTTTTCGAATGGAATATGGAGTGATTCCCAAATATTAGCTGAAAGTAGATACTTTTTCTCAACTGATGAATGGGACGTCACGTTTACTTTGACAACTTTCGAGCCGAAGGACATGAGACTAGGTAACTGATTAAGTCCGCTAAAACGTTCATAAAGAAATTCAGGGAGGGATAACGTACCTTTTGTCGAACGATCGCGCGTTAGGGGAAATGACGATTTTGCAATGTCCATTAGTGAGCAGCTCCTTTCGTATAAGATGTGTGTAAAAACTGACAATACCGAAGCGGTCTTTCAGAGATATCTTCAATATTATTCGTTCGGATGATCGTTTGATGGCCAGGCTTTGAATTTGCTTCAAGAAACCAACAGGTCCCATTCTCGTCAATCCCGACGTCAATTCCGAGTTCAAACAATGGACCAAACTGCTTTTCAAGTAAAGCGGGAAAAAGCTCTACTATTCGCTCAAGCTGGTGTAAAATACTTTGTTGCTTCTTGTTTTCGAACTCGGTTAACCACTGATGAAAGGGGTAGATCACACCACCATTATGGAGGTTCGACACGAGGCTTCCTTGCTTTCCAATTCGGAGCCCGCGACCAGACTCTTGCCAATGACCCTTTTCGTTTTTTTGAATGAGAAGACGGATATCAAACGGCTGTTCATCGTCATTTGTTAAGCGTAAAAATGATTGTGCGATAAATTGTTTTTTTTGAATAAGAAGATCTAGCCAATCTTTTAATTCATGTAACAGCATGCTTTTTATTTTAATTTCTCCACGGATGTGGGTCTGAACTTGAATATCGCCCGAAACTAATTGCTGTAGGAAGAAGATGCTCCTTCCGCTCGATCCACGATTCGGCTTCAGCACGAGCTGTTGCTCGCAAAGTAAGCGGTTGATAACATCGTCACTTTGCATGATAAGTGTTGTTTTTGGTAAATGAGGAGATCGTCTATCTCCTCGTTCAAGAAGAGAGAACACCTCCCACTTATTAGGCAGTCCAATTGATAAGAATGTTGTTTCTTTTTTCATCTGCTTCATTATTGGATAATACTTTTCAAATGTTTCTTCTGTATAAAAACAACGGTCGTAAATGTAGTCGGGTAGAACGAAAGACTGTTTTACCCAACGTTGTTCGGCTTCGAGGTAAGTATCGCCTTCAATCAAGTTCATACGTTGGTTCCACTGTTTTGGATGAAAACGAAAAACATTGATATCATATTGGGAACTATTTTTTGCTATGTTTAAAAAATAAGTCTGTTCTAACTGTGGTTGGAGCGTGGCTATTCCGAACGAAAGCATATTTGACACCTCACGTTAAATCATAACTAGAGAGAAATATGGCACAGTCAACAATTGCTTTTACCGATGGTCGAACGACACTTTTGCTAGATTGGAGCGTGCCATCTTCAGACTTTGACGGTTTTGTATTCATTTCAAGAATCCACGGTTTGCCAGCCTCATCGACCGCAAGATCAACTCCAAATTCACCATAATTTCCATGCTGATTTTGCTCAATAATCGTGGCACATTGCAGTGAAAGATCAACAAGTAATTTTTGCAAACCTATGCTGTCATGACGGTTAAAAAATAAGCGTAATATTTCTTGAGGGCGATTCAACTTTCCCCCCATAGCCACATTCGATACGAAGCGTTCCTCTGCTGAGATTCGTGCAACGACTGACCGAGCTTTCCAAATTCCAGTTCGATCCTTAATGCATAAAACTCGAAAATCAATGGGGCGACGATGAAGGCTAATCAAATCAATCCCTTGTTGGATGATGAAATGCTCTTTTTTTATTCTAGGAAGGACTAATCTGAATAATGAGAGTAAACTTGACTCGTTATTTTCTTCAGGCCAAAAGCTCGATTGATTGACAGAATATTTTCCGTTTTCATGTTGAATTCGAGTGATTCTCCGACCGAGACTTCCTGATATCGGTTTGACAAATAAAGTTGAATGTTTCTGTAACATTTTATCGAGATCAGATGCTTTCTCATAAAGTACGGTTTCCGGGAGATACGGTGTTATTTCTGGATGCTCATGTAATGTTCGATACACTTCCCATTTGTTTAAAAATTGTTCATTAAAATATTTGATTTGTTGCTCTCGACAAAGTGCAAATAATTGTTCTGCTTCAACGCTTTTTTCAAGCTTTCTTGTAGGTATCCGATTATAAAAGACGTCTGGAAGGGGTAACCATTGTTCTTCCCACTTCGATTTTTTCCACCGGTAACCGCGAACGTGTAATCCCGAGACTTTTTGGATAGGAAAGACATAGAAAAAAATATAATTTTGTTCGCAATACGTAGCCATCTCTTGGAAAAATAAACTATGTGGTCCAAATGGTTCCTTTACACTTGCCTTTTGCATTGTTGTAAGGACTGAAAAAACAGGGCCGATTGTAATCGTGTGTGTCGCAGCATTATATCCGATGCGAAGAGTAGATGCTTCGAAAGGAAGTGACAAAGCTTCCGCAACAGTCGCATTCATTTCAAGAGCAGAGTGCCCTTTTTCAAAATAAACAGGAACTCGCTTCTTTCCGAAAGAAAGAGTAACGTCATGACTAGAAGCAATTTTAGAGTACAATACAGGTGGCAGCTTCACCTTTAATTGATGCGTATCATCATTAAGTGACGGTGAGATTTTAAATGTACTAAGGATCATGATCCTCCCTCTTTCACGTACGAGTTAACAGGATTTGGCAGGATGTTTATTAGGCATTCGCTCATATTCTATGTACATCTTTTGCATGTTGTGATAAAGTAACTTGCATTAGAGAGCTTATTTTAAGCGTAAAGAAGGATACTTATTGAAGAAGGTAGATGTTGAATGGATATCGTAATACGGTTCTTAATCTTAATCGTTGTTGGTGCCATGATCGGCGGAGTGACAAACTATTTTGCAATTAAAATGTTATTTCGACCCCTTCGACCGATTTATCTCTGGAAATGGCGGTTACCGTTTACACCTGGCCTTATTCCGAAGCGGCATGATGAAATGGCGGAGAAATTAGGCCAAGTCGTCGTTGAACATTTATTAACTGCAGAAGGGCTAACAGCAAAATTTCACGATACACAGTTTCAAGAAGAATTAAATACATTTGTACAACGAGAAGTTAATCGTTTTTTCGATCGAGATGAAACATTACTCAGTCTTGCTCATTCCATCGGAATTGAGAATGCTGAAGAAAGACTTGAGCAATTTGTTTTAGAAAAGTTAGAAGAAAAATATTGGGACGCGATTGGCTCAATGAGAGACAAGCGAATAGAGCAGTGGCTGCCAGGTGAACTTCAACAGTTTATTGATGAAAAGATTCCTGTTCTCGTTGATACCCTTTGTGTAAAAGCGATTGAATATTTCGACAGCGAGGAGGGCAAGGAAAAAGTAGGCGAATTGATTGAACACTTCCTCGTCGATAAAGGAACGCTTGGTAACATGGTTAAAATGTTTTTAGGCAATGAAAGTTTAATGAATAAAGTGCAGCCAGAGATCGTTAAATTCTTTCAACAACAAACGACTCGACAGCTTTTTGAACAGATTGTAAGACGAGAATGGACAAGCCTAAAGATTAAGCAATTAAGCGATTTTGACGATAAAGTAAATTATGAGGCGCTATTAACGTGGTTAAAGAAAAATGTTGTAGAACAAATGAATCTTCCATACATATTCGAAAGTCCACTTCGGGAGCTATTAGCTGAGCGTAATGAATGGATTGTCGAGGAGCTCGTTCCAACGTTCACTCGTCGTATGCTCGATTATGCAATTTCTAAAATAGATACGATTATGGAAAAACTTCACTTAGAGGACATTGTAAAAGTTCAAGTTGAATCGTTTCCATTGGAAAGACTTGAAGAGATTGTGCTTACGATTTCAAGCCGCGAATTTAAAATGATAACGTATTTAGGGGCATTGCTCGGAGGAATGATTGGAGCTGCTCAAGGAATTATGTTTCTATTGCTGTAACACTATTTCTCAAACATGAGAAAGGTCGTGCATCTTTTTAAATAAAGAGCACGACCTTTTTGTTTATTTAATAACGAATACAGGGCAGTTGGCACGTTGGACGACATAATGACTAACACTACCGAGAAAAACTTCCTGTAAGCCACTTAATCCCCGACTTCCAATGAGAATGAGATCAGTATCCCTTTCATTGGCAAAGTCAACGAGAACTTTAGAAGAATTACCTTCAAGAATGTACGTTTGAATTTTGTTTTGTAAGTTTTTTTCTTTTAAATCTTTTTCAACTTTCGCCATCATTTTTTCTGTGCCGGCACGAAATTCTTTTAAAAGACCTTCATTATACAGTCCATAGCCTTCAAGCCCTTTTGGCACATCATAAACGGTTGCAATATCTAACTCGGCTTGTGGCGATTGTTTCATAAGTTCTACTGCTGTTTGCAATGCTTTTTTACTTAGTGTTGACCCGTCATATGCAACTAACACTCTTGAATAAAAGCTTAACATATGGAGGCACCTTCCTTTATTATTTTGTCAATAACCTACTTTTATCATAGCATGCACTTACCTATTTAAAAGGAAATTGCTTGCTTATTTTGTGACAGTTACATTTTTTTCCGATGTTGCAATTTGAAATGCTTCGCATTGGTCCATGTTTTTTTGTCGGCACGAGCGGCATAAATGATTCTGAAGAATTGTCATTGCGTATTCAACGGCTTGCTCTGTTCGTTCAAAAATTCTCTCTGACCCAATTTGTTCATAAAGTCCACTCGTTTGTAATATCTTTAGAGGCTGCTCACTTATGCCTGATACTAAAATGATGCCATTCGATTCTTGAAAGTTTGAAATGAGTGTGGCTAAGTTTGCTTCACCTGTTGCATCAATAAATGGGACTCGATTCATTCGCAACAGCAGTATTTTAGCCCGACGATTAATCACTCTAGTTAAGGTTTGTTCGAATTTCGTAGCAGTACCAAAAAATAACGGACCTTCAATCGTGTAAATGTCAAATTGCGTGCAGTTCTGTTCAGCAACTAAGAAGTTTTTTGGCATGACCCCAAGATTATCTTGCGGGACCAATTTCTCGATATCTAATAGTCGACTCATGCGTACAATGAATGAAATCATAGCCAATAGTAATCCGACTTCAACAGCTACTGTTAAATTTACGAAAACCGTTAATAAAAATGTAACGAGCAAGACGAGAGTATCGCCTTTTTTCAATTTTAAAATTTGCCAAAATGCTTTTCGTTCACTCATATTCCACGCAACGATCATTAAAATCGGTGCCATGCTTGCGAGTGGAATAAATGATGCATAAGGTGCAAACAGAATGAGCGTAATCAGAACGAAAACCCCTTGAAAAATACCGGATAGTGGCGTTCTTGCTCCACTTTTAATATTAGTTGCTGTTCTGGCAATCGCTCCTGTTGCTGGAATACCCCCAAAAAGTGGAGTAACCATGTTTGCAATCCCTTGACCAACAAGTTCCCGATTGGAATTGTGGCGTTTCCCTGTCATTCCATCTGCAACAACGGCTGAAAGTAAAGACTCAATCCCACCGAGAAATGCAATGACGAAGGCCGGCTTCCAAAGCATAAGCACTTTTTCAATTGTTATCTCAGGAAAATGAAATGAAGGTAGCGAACTAGGAATTCCGCCATAAGCTGTTCCAATCGTTTCAATTTTTGTTGGATAAAAGAGCATTGCGATAACAGTGGGAATGATAAGAGCAACGAGTAAAATGGGAATGCGTGGGGCAAATCTTGGAATGACAATGATACAAGTAAGTCCAATGATAGCTGTTAAAATGCTGTATCCATTAATCGTATGGATATGCTTTGCCAACTCAAGCATATTTTGATGGAAAAATTCTTTTTTCTCGACATTTTCAATCCCAAAAAAATTTGCAAGCTGCCCCGTAAAGATAATGACACCAATTCCAGCAGTAAACCCGATCGTTACGGAACGGGGAATAAATTTGATGAGATTTCCAATTTTGAAAATTCCCATGAACAATAAAATAATTCCTGCTAGGAATCCAGCGATAAGTAAGTTTTCATAACCATATTGTAAAACAACAGCTAGTAAAATCGGTATAAATGCACCGGTTGGACCGGCAACCTGGAAGCGAGAACCACCTAATATTGCAACAAGAATACCTGCAATGATGGTTGTGTAAATCCCATATTCTGGACTAACCCCAGAGGCGATTGCGAAAGCCATACCGAGCGGAATAGCAACGATACCGACTGTTATCCCTGCAATTAAATCGTTCTTCACATCTGTTGGTGTTATTCCACTAAATCGATCGTCACGAAACAAATCTGTCATCTCCTAAAGTGTGTTAAACATAAAAAGACTGTTATATAACAGTCTGAAAGAAAAAAGATAGAAAGATTATAAAGTGTTGTCAATATGGCTTAATCTTATCAGTTAGTTAGCCCGTTTAGCAAGAAAAAGGATTTTAGCATTGTATTGGTATAATGGACAAACCTTTTTTCATAAGTTTGATTAGAAAGGAGGTTTGTTTAACATGGTATACAAACTGCTTGCTCTAGACATTGATGGAACCATTTTACGTACAAATCACCGCATGGATAAACGGGTTAAGGATGCGATTGAGTACGTAAAGCAAAAAGGGGTGTATGTCACACTTGCGACGAGAAGGCATTTCGCATCTGCAAAGAAGGTTGCTAAAGCACTAAAGCTTGACACGATTTTGATCACGCATAATGGTGCATTTATGGCAAGTGATATTGATGATCCATTGTCTGAAATACGTATTTCACAACAAGATGTCGAAGGAATTGTCCAATTTTTAGAAAAGAGTAATTCTCATGTAAGGATTAAGCATGAACGTTTTTCTTTAGCGAATCGGATTAAGCAAAATCAAGAAATAATTGCCAAAATGACAATCGGTGATCCGTTATTTTACCCGATAAATTTTACCGATGATTTAAATGAGTATGTGAATGAATCCCCGGTATCTCCACTTCAAATTGAAGCTTTTTTTAATAACGAAGCGGACAGACGGGCAATATACGAGACGCTACAATTACGCTTTCCGAATGTCGATGTGCGACACTACACCGACAATCGCCTAGAAATCGTTGCCAAACACGTATCAAAAAATAACGCGTTAAACGATCTTGGGGAATACCTTGGTATAAATTGCGACGAAATGGTGGCGGTCGGGGACTCTTTGGCAGATATGGATATGATTCGTGAAGCGGGGCTTGGTGTCGCAATGGGAAATGCGCACGACGCAGTGAAAAAGCATGCCGATTGGATTACGCGAAGCAACGACCAAAATGGTGTTGCCTACATGATGAAGGAAGTGTTCAGAAAGCAACTTAGAATGCAAATTCATTCCCTCTAAGCTTAAAACCCTTAGAGGGGTTTTAAGTTTAAAATTAGTTTTTAATAAAAACTTTTTGGAACAGTCTGTATAAACTGTGCGGAAATTAGAGTAGTAAAGCCGCTTCGGCAGAATACTTCGCTTTCCATGGGCACGGCCTCAGCTTCTTCAGAAGCAAAGAACGCTTCTTCAGTGATCTTCGGACTCGTGCTTTTCCCATAGGTGTCTGCGTATTCTGCCTCCGCTAGTTGAACTTTTTATAAAACTAAATAAGTACTATATAAAATCAAACTTCGGTAAAATTAAAGGTAACTCTCACCTAGTTTTAACTGATATTTAACT
>DKGN01000153.1 GCA_002453275.1 Caryophanales bacterium UBA6769 | reverse complement strand
TAGCCAGTGAATTTCCAGAGTAGAACGATACTGTGCGGTAATGAATTGGATCCGACCGCTTCGGCAGAATACTTCGCTTTCCATGGGCACGGCCTCAGCTTCTTCAGTGATCTTCGGAATCGTGCTTTTCCCATAGGAGTCTGCGTATTCTGCCTCCGCTAACTAGCTGTTTACTTTAGGAATGGAATCTAGAACAAGATGCCTTATTCTTATTTAAAAGCAGACTTGCCTTCAGGCATAATAATTTATTTCATTATTTTTTGAACCCTACATTTGTTGATTGGAGCGCAGGGCAGTCGACTCCTGCGGGAAAAAGCATGAGTCTTGAGACCCCACAGTGAGTGAAACGAACGAGGAGGCTCAAGCCATGCCCGCGGAAAGCGACTGCCCGGAGCGGAAATCAACAGAGAAGTTACCGCACAGTATCGTTCAACTTTACGTGAAACGTTTTTTGAAAAGAGACGTTTATTTTAACAGGCTTGGAAAATGGGTTAAGTCTAATCCCCAGACTGCAGGTAGTAAATAGTAAATTGCGAGTGTAATGATGATAATTGAAAACAAGTTAATCCAAAAACCAGCCTTTACCATATCTCCGATTTGAATATAGCCTGAACCGAATACGACTGCGTTTGGCGGAGTTGCAACAGGTAGCATAAACGCACACGATGCGGCGATGCCGGCAGCAATCATTAGGCTATACGGGTGTACATTAATCGCTAACGATAGTGAAGCCATAATCGGGAACATCATTGTTGCAGTTGCTGTATTAGACGTAATCTCTGTTAAAAAGATGACAAGTGTTGTGACGATAAGAATGATCCAAAAGAATGGAATATGCGAAACAATTGTTAACTGAGCACCGATCCATTCTGCTAATCCCGTCTTGTTAAACCCCGACGCAATTGCTAAACCCCCACCAAATAAGAGTAAAATACCCCAAGGCAAGTTTTTCGCGGTTTCCCAATTCATTAAGTAGCTTCCTTGTTTGTTAATTGACGGTACGATAAACAAGACAAGTGCTGCAATTAGTGCAATCGTCGTATCATTAATCGGAATAAATTTTTCTAAAATAAAGGTTCGTGTAATCCATGCAAAAGCGGTGATGACAAAAATTGTGAAAACGGCCTTTTCCTCATACGACATTGAACCGAGTCTCTGTTTTTCCTCATGAATGACTTCTTTGCCGCCAGGGATAATTTTAAAAGACATTGGAAAAGCAGCCTTGACTAGATAGAGCCACACGAGGAAAAGAAGGACAATAGTTAATGGCACGCCGAAAAGCATCCAACTTGCAAAAGAAATGGTTACACCGTATAACTCTTTAACTACACCGGCAAAAATGGTGTTTGGAGGTGTTCCGATTAGTGTGCCAAGCCCTCCAATCGAAGCTGAATAGGCAATCCCGAGCATAAGTGACTTGCCGAAACTGAAATTTTCGCTGTCAACTTGCTTGCCTTCCTTTTCCATATTGTCACTTACTTGATAAATGATAGCTAATCCAATCGGAATCATCATCATAGCTGTCGCTGTATTTGAGATCCACATCGATAAAAAGCCTGTTGCAATCATAAACCCAAGAATAATTCGTTCGGTACTCGTGCCAATTGCTGAGATAATGACGAGCGCAATTCGTTTATGCAAATTCCATCGTTCCATCGCCAGTGCGATAATGAATCCACCCATGAATAAAAAGATCGTATCATCACCATAAGCAGCCGTCGTCGTTTTACTATCTACCGCTCCCGTAATTGGAAAAAGAATAATTGGTAGCAATGAGGTAGCGGGAATGGGGATCGCTTCTGTAATCCACCACGTCGCAATCCATAGTGTGCTCGCAAGAACAGCTAATGCCTCCCTCGGTAAATCATGAGGTTGAAACAAGGTCAACGTTAAAACAAATAAAAGTGGTCCAAGGATAAGACCGATTTTTTGCCGCTTTGAATAATAGCGCTGAGGTGGAGGATTACTCGGCGAATGGTTTTCCTTTTCGTTAGGTTGATATATATTCTTTCCATTTACAAAAAATAAGAAAAACGATTTAAGCCTTTCATGTTGATTCCACAAAGAATGCCAAACTGATGCTAACGCATTGCTTTTCATCATCATCCTCCTTTTAAAAACTTACTTTTATATGGTGTACCCTTCTTATTCCTTTTTACTCATCAAAGATTGACTTAAGAAAAACGTTTCCATACGCTTAACGAGAGAACAAACAGAAGGGAAGTTTTGCAAATGGACATTACAGTCATCGGAGCGGGAGCGGTAGGCGGTTATTTTGGTGGCCGTTTGTATGAAGCGGGAGCGAACGTTACATTTCTCGTTCGTGAAAAACGCCGACAGCAAATTGAAGATAAAGGTTTGCAAATTAAAAGTGTGAACGGGGATATTGCCCTTAAAAATGTTCAGATCGAAACCGACCCTAAAAAAATACAATCTTGTGATGTCATTCTATTATCTGTAAAAGGTTATCATCTTGAGACTGTTCTACCTACGCTCGATATACTTATAAAAACAGGAGCAAAAATATTACCTTTATTAAATGGTGTGGAGCATTATGACATTCTTGAAAAAAAGTTTGGGCGACATGCTGTTCTTGGTGGGTTATGTTTTATCATTACGACCCTTGATGAAAATGGGCAGATCGTCCATACGAGCAAGCAGCATAGCATGATTTATGGTCCACTAACAGAGAGCCAAAAAGAAATATGTGAAAGGTTAAGTGTGATTGCCGAGAAGGCAAATATGGACGATATCTATACAAGCGATATTTTAAAAGAAATTTGGAGAAAATATGCATACATTGTGGCGTATTCGGGTGTGACAACAGCAAGTAGACTTGAGATTGGTGCAATTCGCTCACAAAAAGAAACATTAGCTTTGTATGAGGAAACAGCAGGTGAAATGCAGCAACTTGCGGAAGCTTATGGAATAGACCTAGGTGCAAACTTCGCTCAACAGACAGCGGAACAAGCTTTTGACTTGCCTGAAGCAGCAACATCATCTATGCATCAAGATTTTCGCAAAGGATTGACATTAGAGGTAGAGAGCTTGCAAGGAGGCGCATTAAGATTAGCAAAGAAAAAAGGGCTGGAATTACCGGTAGTTCGCTCGCTTTATCGATTAATTAAACCGTTTGAAAATCAATAGGAGGTAGGTGTCTAAATGAAAGTTATTGTGATTGGTCAGTGGGGAGGATTTCCAAAAGTAAACGGTGCAAGTTCAGGATATTTAATCGAATCAAAAGGCTTTCATTTACTTGTTGATTGTGGAAGTGCTGTTCTTTCAAAGCTTCAACAATACATACCCGCTGAAAAGCTAGATGCGGTCATTTTGTCTCATTATCATAGCGATCATATTGCAGACATCGGACCACTGCAACATGCTCGACTCGTGAATCGATACATGGGCATTCAGCAGCAAAAACTTCCCATTTACGGACATACATTAGATAAGGATGAGTTTGCTCGATTAACGCATGAGCCTGATACGCTCGGTGTAGAATATCGCCCATCTGAAGTACTGGAAGTCGGTCCGTTTCAGATTACGTTCCAGCGGACAAGCCACCCAGCCCCATGTTTTGCAATGAGGATAACCGATGGGTCTTCAACTGTCGTGTATACAGGAGATTCCGCATATATCGAGGAGTTCAAGACTTTTGCAGAGCATGCTGATTTATTCATCTGTGAATCAAACTTTTATGCTGGTATGGATGGGAGTTCGGCAGGTCATATGTCGAGTTCTGAAGCTGCCACAATTGCTAAAGAGGCAAAAGTCCAGCTACTTTTACTCACTCATTTGCCTCACTTTGGAAATGTTCAAGATCTTGTTCTGCAAGCGAAGGAAGTATTTGCTGGGGAGGTTGCTTTGGCGGAAGAGGGTTGGAGTTGGGAAAAGTATTGATTATATGAATAAATTTTTAAAAAAGCTAATTTTAAATGCGCTTTTACTACGAAAACAAACTAGTAAATTCGTTCTAGTTAGAATTGATTTTTACTAGAATACATGCTAAAATTAGCTATATGTTTTTATCGCTTTAAAGCATTTTTGCGTCGAAGAAACAAAGAAAAATTTAATGGGGGTCGAATTCATGCTAAAAAGATGGCACAAGCTTCTCGGAGCTTCACTTTTGAGCCTCGGCTTGTTAGCTGCATGTGGTACCGATAATGCAGACGAGAAAGCTGGCGGGGCAGATGAAGCTACTGAAACGTTTCAGGTAGGAATTTCTCAATACGCACCACACCC
>DKGN01000149.1 GCA_002453275.1 Caryophanales bacterium UBA6769 | reverse complement strand
CCTTTTTAACGCTACTTTTCTTTCGTTTATTACTCGGAGTGTCAATTGCAGGCTTACCAGCCATCGCGATGGCGTATATCGTTGAGGAGTTCCCTTCCCGAAATGTTGGACTTGGGATGGGTCTTTACCTTGCTGGGAATACAGTTGGAGGCATGACAGGTCGGATCGTCACTGGGATTGTCGCTGATTATTCATCCTGGCAAATCGCTTTACTTCTAGTTGGAGGAATCTCATTCCTTTGTAGCGTTCTATTTATTAAGTTGTTGCCGAAGCCACGACTAGAAATGAAAGACATCTCACCGCCCACATGGAAAGAGATGTTCACTCCATTGCTTGATCATTTTAAAAACAAACGCTTGCTTTCCCTATACGGATTAGGCTTTTTGTTAATGGGAGGCTTCGTCACACTCTATAATTACATGTCCTATCACTTGCTTGAACCACCTTATAATTTAAGTCATTCATTCGTCAGTTGGATTTTTCTCCTTTATCTAACAGGTACATTCAGTTCAGCCGTCATGGGGAAGGTTTCGGATTGGATTGGCAAAATGCAAGTTCTTGTCATCGGCTTAGTCTTGATGTTATTTGGGGCAATCTTAACACTCCATGGAGACTTGCTGATTAAAATTGTTGCGATTGGTATTTTTACATTTGGCTTTTTTAGCTGTCATACTGTTGCCAGTAGTTGGGTAGGAGTACATGCAACCCACCATAAAGCTCATGCTTCATCCTTATATTTACTGTTTTACTATATGGGCTCTAGCATCGTCGGAACAGCAGGAGGATATTTTTGGGGTCGTTTTAATTGGATAGGTGTCATTACATTTATTGGCATTTTGACAATAAGTGGCTTTTTACTCATTGCATATTTATCCTTTTCCTTCCGGTATTCAAGAAGTAATGACACACAATAAGCTGATCCTGTGCACAAAATTTGGTAAAATATAAGTAATAAGATGAGAGGAAGGGATAAAAGATGACAAAACGTGACGAAGACAAAGTTAAAATCGAAAAGAAAAAAGAAATGCGAACAAAAGAAATCTCAAAAATGATTAGCGAAGGCGGATTAGGGGCAGATAATTACTATGAGATTAAAAAAGACTCTTCCTCTTCTAAAAAAGCTAGCGAAACATCGAAAAACGATCAAAAAGAGAAGTAAGAGTCTACACTAATAATGGAGGTATGAAAAATGGCTGTAACTCATAATCAAGAACAAGGAAAAAAGACTGCATCATACGTAGTGAATCATTTAGTTGCAAACCAAGGAGTCCTATTTGTCAAACTGCACCAATACCATTGGTATGTTCAAGGTCCAGAATTTTTCTCGCTTCATGAAAAATTTGAAGAATTGTACAATGAGACGAGTGAATACTTTGATGCATTTGCAGAACAATTGATTGCAAAAGGTGAGAAGCCTTTCTCTACACTGAGTGAATTTTTGGATCATGCTACGATCACCGAAAAGGTATACGATAATAAGCTTTCGGCAGAAGAAATGGTGCGTAATTTGATAGAAGACTATCATACACTTAAAGATCTCGCACATACAGGAGCCAAGCTGGCCGGGGAAGAAAACGATCCAGTAATAGAAGATATGCTCATCGACTACACAGGAAGCATCGATAAAACAATCTGGATGCTCCAAGCCTATCTCGGGAACGACGCATCGTAAAGTATCGAAAAGACAACATGATATTAAATTTTCAGGAAGCTATGCTCTACTTGAAAGGCAAAGCAAGTGGATAAGCTCTCCTATCATAATGTAAAGCACACGCCTGGATGTGGCGTGTGCTTTACATGTTTATAGCTTGACGATCGTACGACCGCGAACGTCACCATTTAAAATTTTAGCAAGGACAGCTTCTAATCCATCTAATTCGACTTCTTGTCCAATATCACTTAGTAGAGTGTCTGGCTTTAAATCAGTTGCCATGCGCTCCCAGAGCGGTTGACGAATGTCCATCGGGCAATAAACAGAATCAATCCCAAGCAAATTAACTCCACGAAGGATGAACGGAAAAACGGTTGTCGGCACCTTCGGGCCACCAGTGAGTCCACTAACTGCAACGCTTCCACCGTATTGTGTATGGCTTAAAATCGCAGCAAGCGTCTGCCCACCGACAGGGTCAACTGCACCAGCCCAACGTTGTTTACTGAGAGGGCGAACTTTTTCAGGATTGACGTCTTCTCGTGACACAATTTCTTTTGCCCCGATGCTTTTTAAATAGTCGTGCTCGCTTTCCGTCCCAGTACTTGCGACAACGGTGTAGCCGAGCTTCGCAAGCATCGCAACAGCAAGACTGCCAACACCACCCGTTGCCCCTGTGACAAGAACATCACCACTTTCCGGACGTACTCCTTGTTCTTCTAGACGTTGAACTGACAGTGCCGCAGTAAATCCGGCTGTTCCATATGCCATTGCTTCCTTCAGCGAAAGTCCTTTTGGGAGCGGGACAACCCAGTCTGACTTTACCCTTGCATATTCACTGAAGCCCCCGTAATGCGTGACTCCGATTTCATAGCTCGTTGCAATCACTTCATCGCCTTCTTTAAAGCGTGAATCT
The DNA here is from genome assembly GCA_002453275.1 of Caryophanales bacterium UBA6769. GTDB lineage: Bacteria > Bacillota > Bacilli > Bacillales > UBA6769 > Pueribacillus. Next base: position 4,322 of record DKGN01000149.1, on the reverse strand, counting down.
GTTGATGATACAACTGTTCCCGCAAGGTCAATACCAGGAACAAAAGGATATGTAGTTACAATATTTCCATTTGGGATCGAAGCGAGTCCATCTTTATAATTTACACTTGAATACGCTGTTCGAATCGTCACATCTCCATCAGGTAAGTCATCAAACGTAAGCGATTTCACATCAATTGAAACATTGTCATCCTCTTTATTGACAACTAACGCGCGAAAATTCTCTGTCATAAATGAAGCCCCTCCTCTTAGTAGATAAAACCAAACTATTTTTAGTATAAAGTAAGTTCTGAATGCTATCAATGAGATTGACACAAAGGAGGACTAGAAGAGCATATGTGAAGTGATGCTTCTCTAGCTTAAGCCGTTATGCTTACTCCAACGGAAAAGCTGCTAGGCAGACAGAAGCGAATGAAACTAATAACACTCGACCTAAAGGATAATTAGGGCGGTATTTGTCTTTGACTTTTGTAAGGGAATCACCTCGCCTTCTCACTCGTACACGAATTACTTGTATACAAATCACTTGCACACATGCTATACTCGAATTAGTTTGAATATTTAATCAGGAGGTGAATGAAATTAAAGAAAATGACATATGTGTACATTTTCTTCTAGGGAAAGCTTTACAAAGAGTAAACCAAATCAGCAAATCAAAACTAGACCCGTATGGCGTGACACCTGTTCAATTTGCTCTTCTTAATCAGCTTTGGCAAAAGGATGGTCAATATGGTTACGAATTAGGTAAAAGTCTGCGCTTAGATAGTGCTACGATAACAGGGATAATAGATCGATTAGAGCATAGCGAGCTCATTGAACGTCGAAACGATCCACAAGATCGCCGTAATCGCCTCATTTTTTTAACTGAAAAAGCGAAAACATTGGAAGCACCCTTGATTAGGGAAATGGAAGAGATGAATGAAGAAGTTTTGGCCGGGTTAAATGGCGAAGAAGCTCAGCATTTTAAGGAAGTACTCTTTAATATAGGAATGAAAACGAATCGAGTGGAGGCGGATTAACATGATCGTCGCAAAAGAAATTTTACAATTATACGGTGCTGAAAATGAAGAAGTCTTTGCAGAACAAATCAAATTACGGAACGAACAGACTCTAATTGGAACGTTAGACATGGAGTATGTTGAACTAACCCCTGACCGTGTCGTCATGACAATGCCAGTTGGTCCAAAAACATGGCAACCAGCGGGGATTTTGCACGGTGGGGCATCTGTAGCTCTCGCGGAAACAGCTGCGACAATTGCCACTGCCATTAATATTGATCCGACAAAATTTAATCCGGTTGGCATGGAAATCAATGCAAACCATATCCGAAGTTTAACTGATGGTGCGATTACGGCAACCGCAACCCCCTTGCATAAAGGGAGAACAACGATGGTGTGGGATATTAAGCTTACCGATGAACATGAAAAATTGATTTGTATCTCACGTTGTACGATGGCCGTTATCCCGAAAAGATAAACATAAATACGGAATAGGAGTGATATGAAAGCATGGTTGATGTTTTTGAGAGAGAAAACGTGACCTGTGTAAAGCTAGACATTGAAGTAGCTGGTCGAAAAGCGAATACAGTGTTTGTTTTTTTAGTAGACGGGATGTTAATTGACACTGGACCAAAAAGCGTTGAAGCTAGATTGATTCCTTTCTATGACAATCATTCTTTTGATCTCGTCACTTTAACACATAGTCATGAAGATCATTCTGGGACCGCTCCGTGGATTCAACAAAATAGGGACGTGCCAATCTATATTCATCCAAAGGGAATTGATATTTGTGCTGAGCCTTATCCGTATCCACTATACCGCCAGCTTATTTGGGGAAAAAGGGAAGCGTTTACAACGTTGCCGCTCGGTGACACGATTCAATCCCGCAATAAAGAATGGGAAGTCATCTACACACCGGGTCATGCAGATGATCACGTCTCTCTGTTGAATGAAGAATCGGGGGTATTATTTCCCGGAGATTTATTTGTTCATCCAGAAACAAAAGTAATCACAAATCTTGAATCAATTCCAGTTATTATGGACTCGATCCGGACATTGCTTACATATGATTTTGATTCAATGTTTTGTTGTCATGCCGGCTATATTCAAAATGGCAAACAAGCATTCAAAGAAAAATTGGAGTATCTTGAACACCTTTCTAGTGACGTGATAGAGCTTCATAAGCAAGGTCGAACAGTCGATGAAATCAACGAGACACTTTTTCCAAAAAAATTTCCAATCATCCAGATTTCTGGAGGAGAATGGGACTCTCTGCATATCGTTTCTTCGATCGTTGCAGATACAGATAAAACTAATTAATCGGAGGAAAAAAATATGACAAATTTGCCATCAGTTCTACAAAACCTACGTATCCCAGTCATCGGTGCCCCACTTTTCATTATTAGTAATCCAAAGCTTGTTATTGCACAATGTAAAGCAGGAATTGTCGGTTCGATGCCTGCCCTGAATGCAAGACCGCTTTCCCAGCTTGATGAATGGTTGGCAGAAATTACAGAGGAACTTGAAGCACACAACGCCAAACATCCAGATCGCCCAGCTGCACCGTTTGCGATTAACCAAATTGTGCACCGTTCGAATCAACGTTTAGAGCAGGATATGGAGCTTTGTAAAAAATATAAGGTTCCCATTATTATTACATCACTTGGCGCTCGTGAGGAAGTTAACGTCGAAGCGCATAGCTATGGTGCAACTGTCTTGCATGATGTCATTAATAATCGATTTGCTCATAGCGCAATGGATAAAGGAGCCGATGGCTTAATTGCGGTTGCTGCGGGAGCTGGTGGACATGCCGGTCCGAAAAGTCCGTTCGCACTCGTTCAGGAAATTAGAGAATGGTTTGACGGTCCGCTCGTTCTATCAGGCTCAATTGCCAACGGCAATAGCATACTAGCAGCACAAGCAATGGGAGCCGATCTTGCTTATATCGGTTCGCCTTTTATTGCAACACACGAAGCACGTGCAGTAGATGAGTATAAGCAGATGATTACTGAGAGTACATCTGACGATATCGTGTATAGTAACTACTTTACTGGTGTTCATGGAAACTATCTTGCCCCATCTATTCAAAATGCTGGACTCGATCCGCATTCACTTCCGGAAAGCGATCCATCTCAGATGAGTTTTGGAAGCAGTGGAGGTCAAGATGCAAAAGCGTGGAGAGACATTTGGGGCTGTGGACAAGGCATAGGTGTTATTAATGAAATTACGAATGCCGGAACATATGTTGACAGACTCGCACAAGAATACGCTACTGCAAAGGAACAACTAACTGCTAAACTATCGGATCAGTAAATGAAAGGGGAAAATAAACGTGATTAACTTTTCAGTACCAGCAGAAATTAAAGAAGTCATTGCAAGCATTGATCGCTTCATTGAAATTGAGATCAAACCGTTGGAACAAAAGTTTGCCAAAGAACTTGAAAATGAACGCTATTTATATGACGAAAATGGTTATTACACAGAAGAAATTCAAGCAGCGCTAAAAGAAATTCGGATGAAATCAGCAGAAGCTGGCTTCTTTACAATGTTCGGTCTTCCTGAGTTAGGGGGAACGGGTGATACGTTTGGTCCGGTTGCTGTTGCATTAATCCACGAATCATTAAGAAAAAAATATGGTGACAACTTATTTGTAAATGAGCTGTTTCCAGTTGGGTTATTTACAGGTGGGTTAACGCCTGTCTTACTCGGCTTACAAGACGAACTAAGAGAAGAACTATTACCTAAATTCGCAAGCGGAGAATCTGTACTTTGCTTCGGATTAAGTGAACCAGATGCAGGCTCTGACGTCTGGAACATAAAAACGACTGCAGTAAAAGATGGGGACCATTGGGTTCTGAACGGAACGAAGCAATGGATCTCGAATTCTCCTTATGCCGATTATGCTGTTATCTTTGCGATTACAGAGCCAGAACTGGCCAAGAAACGAAAGGGCGGTATATCTGCATTTCTCGTTCCCTTTGATGATGCGACGTGCGTCAATACGTCTGTCATTCCATTTCTCGGTTCGATTGGGAGTAGCGTTGGCATTATCTCTTTAGACAATGCACGAGTTCCAGAGGCCCATCTTATTGGGGAGCTTCATAACGGATTTGGTGTTGCCTTACAAGGTGTCGACATCGGCCGGATCGTAATGGCAGCGGAATGCGTTGGACTCGCACAATGGGCTTTAAATATTGCGATTGATTATTCAAAACAGCGTAAAACATTTGGCAAAACAATCGAAAATCACCAAGCGATTCAAATGTTGCTTGCTGAATGTGCGATGGACATTTATGCAGGGCGGAATATGGTGCTTCACTGTACT
>DKGN01000020.1 GCA_002453275.1 Caryophanales bacterium UBA6769 | reverse complement strand
TTGTTTTTTCGCTTAACAACGGTGTCGAAGGTGTAAATCCGTTCTCAAGCGCAGCATAGTAAAGAAGTGGTTTAAACGTACTGCCAGGTGCACGTTTTGCATCGAGCGCACGGTTAAAGCTACTAGCGGAATAATCTCTGCCACCGACGAGCGCCTTCACCGCCCCTGATTTTGGCTCGATTGAAACGAGGGCTGTTTGCAATTCATCATTATCTGTGATGACTTCATCGATCCATGCTTCTGCTTTTTCTTGCATCGTTTTGTCGAGCGTAGTGTATACGTGTAATCCACCGGCTTCAACCATGTCTTTTTTTAAACCAACTTCATCAATAAGTGCTTTTTCGACAGTATCGAGAAAGTAAGGTGCTGTCGCTTTTTCACGTTCAGAGCTTTGTTTAATTTTCACGACTTCGGCTTTGGCAGTCGTTTCTTCTTCATTGGAAATAAAACCACTGCCCGCCATCGCTTCTAAAACGATTTCCTGTCTTTGTTTCGCTTTGTCAAACGCACGTTCAGGAGAGTAATAAGTTGGCCCCTTCGGAACTCCTGCAAGGAGGCTTGCTTCAGATAAGGAAAGAGCGTTTGCTTTCTTTTGAAAATAATAGTTGGCTGCTTCTTCAATTCCGTACGCCCCATGCCCGTAATAGATGGTATTTAAATAACCTTCAAGTATTTCGTCTTTAGAATAATTTAATTCTAAGCGGATCGCATAAAGAGTTTCTTTCATTTTTCGCACCCACGTTTTTTCATGGGTTAAAAATACATTCCTTGCATACTGCATCGTAATCGTACTTGCGCCTTCCACTTTTGCACCAGCTTTTAAGTTTGCAAGAATCGAGCCAGCAATTCTGCGCACATCAAAGCCGTGATGCTCGTAAAAACGTTTATCCTCAATGGCGATCGTCGCTTCAATCAGGTCCTTAGAAATCGCGTCTAACGGTACCCATTCACGCTTGATTCCAGATTGATTTTCCTTCGCAATGACGACGTCACCATCGCCGTAATAGGTACTGTTAATAGGAATATGCAGAGGTGGCGGCCCACTAATTTTTGCATAACCAATGAGTAGGAAACTAGCAACAACGACGAAAGCAATCGCTAGAAATGCGGTCCGAGTCAATATTCTCGTAAAGAAAGCCTGTTTTCGAGAACGTCGCTTTCTACTTCGTTTTAAGCGTGAATCCATCACTTTTCCCCCCTCACCCGAACGGTTCTTTCTATAGCAGTATGGAATTTTTTTCAAAATCCTAAACATAGCGAAGGAGGAAATTGGTCCGCATGAAAGTTTAGTTTCATGTAATCATTGCGTGAAAAGTAGGAAGCTATCCACTTTGAATTGCTTGTTTGTATGCAAATCGGTATAATGGAAAAGTTAAAGAAGTAGAATAGACCTCTAAAAGGGTGTTATATTTTTGGGAAAGTCATTTGCACGAACGACCGTTCACATTACAATTGAAACGAATATTGCTTATGAAACGACGTCTGAACGTACAGAAACAAAAGCGATAGGAACAGTTCATTTGAAGGATGGAACAGCCTTTTGTTCATATGAGGATGAGACGGAAGCTGGCCTCGTAAAAAATACGATTAAAATTTTGCCTGAATCTGTTACGATTACGCGTAGCGGGGCCTTAGCGATGCGGCAACAATTTATCGTCAATCAAAAAACAGAGGGAAGCTACCACACTCCTTATGGACGACTGCCACTCGCAACTCAGGCAAAGCATATTCGGTTTCTATGGGATTCAAAGAACAACACCGGGACATTAGAGCTGACCTATGATTTATGGATGCAGGAAGGCTATACCGGTTTTTATGACATAACGATTCAAATGGAAGGAGTTTAATCGTGAGTATAGTCGAGACGATGATCACTAACTTAAAAGCAGAGATTCAAGCAGCAGTTGTGCAAGCAAAGCTTGCAGAATTTGAGCAATTACCAGACATCGTGCTTGAGCTACCGAAAGAAAAAGAACACGGTGATTATGCAACGAACATCGCGATGCAGCTTGCAAGAATTGCAAAAAAAGCCCCGCGTGCAATTGCGGAGGATATTGTCGCTAACATCAATAAAGAGAAGGCATCGATCCAAAAGGTTGAGATTGCTGGACCTGGCTTTATTAACTTTTTTATAAAGCCTGATTATTTAACGGCTGTTGTCCCAGCGGTAATCCAAGCAGGCGACACATATGGAGAATCTACTTTTGGTGAACAGAAGAAGGTACAAGTTGAGTTTGTATCCGCAAACCCGACAGGCAGTCTCCATCTCGGTCATGCGCGTGGCGCTGCCTATGGTGACACATTATGTCGGATTTTAGATAAAGCAGGCTTTGCTGTTTGCCGTGAATATTATATAAACGATGCAGGTAACCAAATTCACAATCTAGCGTTATCAGTAGAAGCTCGTTATTTTCAAGCACTCGGTCTCGAAAAGGATCTACCGGAAGATGGATACTTTGGAGAAGACATCATTCAGTTTGGTCGCGAGCTTGCAGAAGCGGAAGGCGATCGTTTCGTGAACATGGCTGAAAAAGAACGGCATGAATTTTTTCAGGCGTACGGACTTGAAAAAGAATTAGAACAAATTAAGCAAGATCTACTCGATTACCGCGTCGACTTTGACGAATGGTATTCTGAAACGTCGCTTTATACGTCTGGTAAAGTGAAGGACGTTTTAGAGAAATTAAAAGAACGAAATGAAACGTATGAAAAAGATGGTGCGATTTGGTTCCGTTCGACGACATACGGTGATGATAAAGACCGTGTGCTTATAAAACAAGATGGAGCCTATACGTATTTAACCCCTGACATTGCATACCATGAAGATAAATTTAACCGTGGGTTTGATACACTCATTAACGTTTGGGGTGCCGATCACCACGGCTATATTCCACGGATGCGCGCAGCTGTTGAGGCGCTCGGCTATGACCCTGAGCGATTTAACGTTGAAATTATTCAAATGGTTAACTTGTTGCAAAATGGGGAAAAAGTGAAAATGAGTAAGCGGACAGGCAAGGCCGTCACGCTACGGGAGCTTATGGAAGAGGTTGGTATCGATGCGATGCGTTGGTTTTTTGCGATGCGAAGCTCGGACTCCCATCTCGACTTTGATATGGACTTAGCTGTATCAGAGTCAAATGAAAACCCAGTCTATTATGTACAATATGCTCATGCGAGAGTATGCAGTATTTTACGCCAAGGAGAAGAACTTGGCTATGAGTATACGTCTGAACAAGATTTATCAAGTCTCACTTCCGAAAAAGAAGTAGAGCTTTTAAAAAGGCTCGGAGAATTCCCGCAAGCTGTTGCTGATGCAGCTGACAAGCTTGCAACCCAACGAATGACAAATTATGCTTTTGAGCTTGCTTCGGCGTTACATAGTTTTTATAACGTCGAACGTGTCATCGACCAAGAAGATGAATTGAAAAGTAAAGCAAGGTTTCAATTGATGAAGGCCGTCCAAATTACGATCAAAAATGCACTTACTTTACTCGGGGTCTCAGCACCAGAACGGATGTAATCGTTCGAGGTCTGACCCTAATTTTCTAGTGAAACGAAAGCCTTAATCGTTAAAAAGAGTACATTTGAATGAATGTTCAATCGAACTTCTTATGCTATAATCAAACACAATGTTCTAGTTGCAAATCTATGAAAGTTTTGATTAAATATAGCTAACAAAAGGGGGAAAAGACATGGATAATCTTCTCGTGATCAACTTGATTGCGACAATTGTCGTAATCGGTTATGCAGTTTATCTATTTGCTTACGTAGTCAAATCGCGAGTCGAATTTATTAAACTAGGAGAAAAAGCCGAATTTCGTTTAACGACGAATGAACGAATACAAAACATTATGGTTAATGTCTTTGGGCAGAAAAAGCTCATGAAAGACAAAAAAAGTGGACTTATTCATTTAATGTTTTTTTATGGCTTTATTTTAGTACAATTCGGTGCGATTGACGTTATTTGGAAAGGAATTAAACCTGAAAGCCACTTGCCATTTGGTCCAGTGTATCCAGCGTTTACTTTTTTCCAAGAAATTGTAACACTTACAATTTTAGTCGCGGTTGTTTGGGGTTTTTACCGCCGTTATATTGAAAAAATTCCTCGTTTAAAGCGGACCATCTTTGCGGGTCTCGTATACTATTTAATTGGTACATTAATGTTAACCGTTCTTTTAAGTAATGGTATGGAAATCATTTGGCATGAACAAGCGTTATCATGGAGTTCACCAGTAGCTTCTCTCATTGCATTTGCGTTTCAAGGCATTAGCCCGACCGCAGCTGCCGTGCTCTTTTATGTATTCTGGTGGATTCACTTAATTGCACTTCTCTCTTTCTTAGTGTACATCCCACAAGGAAAGCATGCGCACTTAATCGCCGGGCCAGCAAACGTTTGGCTAGGGCGTACAGAGCCAGTTGGAAAGCTTGCTTCTATTGACTTTGAAGACGAAACAGCGGAAGTATTTGGGATTAACCAAATTGAACACTTCAACCAAAAACAACTAGTAGACTTGTACGCTTGTGTTGAATGTGGGCGTTGTACGAACATGTGTCCAGCAACGGGAACAGGAAAAATGCTCTCACCGATGGACTTAATCTTGAAGCTGCGTGATCATTTAACAATAAAAGGTGCAGCGATTACGTCGCGAACGCCTTGGGTACCAGGTTTTGCATTTTCAAATACGTATGGCAACCAAGTTGCATTTCAAGCCAAAGCGGCTGGCGGTGGAGAGACTGCTGCAGCAAGTGAAGGCGAAATGCTCGCACAAGCAATCGTTGAAAATGACTTGATTGGCAACGTCATTACAGAAGAAGAAATTTGGGCTTGTACGACGTGCCGTAACTGTGAGGACCAATGTCCAGTTATGAACGAACACGTTGATAAGATTATTGACATGCGTCGTTATCTCGTTTTAACAGAAGGTAAAATGGACCAAGAAATCCAACGTGCGGTAATGAATATCGAACGTCAAGGAAACCCTTGGGGTATTAACCGTAAAGAGCGTGAAAACTGGCGTGATGCACGTGAAGACGTGCACGTTCCAACAGTACGAGAAATGGAAAAAGCCGGTGAAGAATTTGAATACCTATTCTGGGTTGGTTCTATGGGATCCTATGATAACCGAAGCCAGAAGGTCGCTCTATCATTCTCGAAGATTATGAATGAAGCAGGAATTAAGTTTGCGATTCTAGGAAACAAGGAAAGAAACTCTGGGGACACACCTCGTCGTATCGGTAACGAATTCCTATTCCAAGAACTCGCTGCTAAGAATATTTCAACGTTCCAAAAACATGGCATCAAAAAGATTGTGACGTGTGACCCACATGCGTACAATACGTTAAAAAATGAATATCCTGAGTTCGGTCTTGAGGATGTTGAAGTGTATCACCACTCCGAATTGCTTGCTCAGTGGCTGAAAGAAGGAAAAATTAAGCCTGTTCACGAAGTGGACGAAACGATTACATTCCACGACTCTTGTTATCTCGGTCGTTACAACGAAGTATATCAACCGCCACGTGAAGTGCTTGAAGCAATCCCTGGCGTGAAGGTCGTTGAAATGGAACGTAGCTTTGACACAGGTATGTGTTGTGGTGCAGGTGGAGGGCTCATGTGGACTGAAGAAGATACAGGTTCACGAATTAACGTTGCTCGTACGGAACAAGCATTAGAAGTAAACCCATCTGTCATTTCAAGTGGGTGTCCGTACTGCCTAACGATGCTCAGTGACGGAACGAAAGCAAAAGAAGTTGAAAATGACGTTCAAACGTTAGACATTGTTGAAATTTTAGAACAATCTATTTTGAAGTCAGAAGATCAAGTCGTTAATTAATGACGATAAGGTAGCACTAGATCGTGAGATTTGATCTGGTGTCTACTTGTACATTCATTCCCATAGCTTTGATTCCGAAACTATGGGAATCTTTTTTTACCCAAAACTGAGCGACTGTTCAGTCGAGTTGGTTTGGGAATGCGAAATTTGTACATGCTACTTCATATCATGAGTAAGAGAAAGGCGGTTTTAACATGGAGAAGAGTGTCATTGTCAGTGGAGCAAGAACACCGTTTGGAAGGTTTGGAGGCGCATTACAACAATTCCAAGCAGCAGAGCTTGGAGGCTTTGCGATTAAAGCTGCGCTTGAGCGTTCAAAAGTAAGTGGTCAAATTGTCGATGAAGTCATTTTTGGGTCTGTATTACAAGGGGGACAAGGTCAAATACCGTCACGACAAGCAGCGAGATTCGCAGATTTACCATGGGAAGTAGCTACTGAAACGATTAACAAAGTTTGTGCCTCCGGGATGAGAAGTGTCACACTTGCTGATCAAATTATTCGGGCAGGTGATGCCGATACGATCGTTGCAGGTGGCATGGAATCGATGAGTAACGCGCCGTATTTTTTACCGAAGGCACGTTGGGGCTTACGCATGGGAGACACATCAATGAAGGATTTGTTAATTCATGATGGACTGACATGCTCTTTTCAAAGTGTACATATGGGAAGCTATGGAAATGCAGTCGCACAAGAATATGGCATTTCCCGTGAGGAACAAGACGAATGGGCATTAATGAGCCACCAACGGGCGATCGCTGCACGTGAGAAATTACGTGAGGAAATTGTGCCGGTTGAAGTCCCGCAAAGAAAAGGAGAACCAATACTTGTGCAAGATGATGAGGCACCTAGAGAGGATACAACCCTTGAAAAGCTAGCAACATTACGATCAGCATTTTCAGACGACGGTACAATTACAGCCGGAAATGCTCCAGGGGTGAACGATGGAGCAGGTGCTCTCGTTGTCATGTCAGAATCACGAGCAAAACGAGAAGGCATTTCACCTTTTGCAAAAATCGTTGCTTCCGCTCAGCTTTCGGTTGAAGCCGAAAATTTCCCGAAAACACCAGGACTCGTGATAGAGAAGCTTCTGGAAAAGACCGGAAAAAGGAAAGAAGACATTGACTTATTTGAAGTGAATGAAGCTTTTGCAGCCGTAGCTTTAACAGCAGGTAAAATTGCAACGTTGGATTCCGATAAAGTAAATATAAACGGCGGTGCCGTTGCACTCGGTCATCCAATCGGCGCGAGTGGCGCTAGAATTATTATCGCTTTAATGTATGAGTTAAAACGTCGTGGTGGTGGCCTAGGAATTGCAGCCATTTGTAGTGGTGGCGGTCAAGGCGATGCCATTATGATTGAAGTATAGAAGTAAAGAAGTTAAAAATATTTGAATAGACTAAGGAGAGAGACGAAATGAATTTTCTATTATCTGAAGAACATGAAATGCTACGAAAAATGATCCGAGATTATGCCGAGCGTGATATAGCTCCTTCAGCTGCAGAACGCGATGAAAATCAAACATTCGATCGCGAACTCATGTTTACAAAATTAGCTGAGCTTGGACTTACCGGCATCCCATGGGAAGAAAAATATGGCGGAGCAGGGATGGACTACTTAGCTTACGTTATTGCGGTTGAAGAACTTTCCCGTGTCGATGCTTCAGCAGGTGTAACACTATCGGCTCATACATCTCTTTGTAGCTGGCCACTATGGAAATTTGGAACAGAGGAACAGAAAGAGCGCTTTTTAA
>DKGN01000045.1 GCA_002453275.1 Caryophanales bacterium UBA6769 | reverse complement strand
AACTTGTAGAAGCGCATGAAATTACGAATCCTGAAGTCATCCGCACAAAAGATAATCCGTATAGTCCAGTTGGAGGCTTGTCTGTCCTATACGGTAACCTTGCTCCAGAAGGTTCGGTTATTAAAGTAGGTGCTGTTGATCCATCGATTACAACATTTACTGGTGAGGCGATCGTTTTTGATTCACAGGATGAAGCACAAGAAGCAATTGATGATGGAACGGTCCAAGCAGGTCACGTTGTCGTTATTCGTTATGAAGGACCAAAGGGTGGACCTGGAATGCCAGAAATGCTAGCCCCAACGTCTGCAATCATGGGACGCGGACTCGGAACGGAAGTAGCGCTTATTACAGACGGACGTTTCAGTGGTGCATCCCGTGGCATTTCGATCGGTCATATTTCTCCAGAGGCTGCTGAAGGCGGTCCAATTGCTTTAATTGAAAATGGCGATCTGATTGAAATTAACCTTCCGGATCGGACAATACATGTCAAAGTAACAGATGAAGACTTGGAAGAACGTCGGAAAAATTTAAAGCCATTCGAACCAAAAATTAAAAAAGGCTGGTTAGCGAGATACTCAAAGCTCGTTACGAATGCTTCTAAAGGCGGCATTATGAGCATCTAACCCTTATAATTTAGTAGATTAAAATAGCCCTTTCTCACAACTGCTTGAGAAAGGGTTTATTTTTTGATCACTAGTATTAACAAGGCAAAAGTTTTTAGGAAACAGAATGAGATAACACGAGTCCGCCGTAAATAAAGGCAAGGATGATAACGATGGCGGGATGAATTTTCCACCTTTGCAGGGCGAGAAGTGTGAATACTGCGATCCCAATCGATTGTACATATCCTAGAGAATCTATGGAAATCACACCAAAGTCCCACGTTAACTCAATCATGAGGATTGCAATAACAGGCTGAACTAGCATCGTCATCCCGCGGACAACATTCGATTGCCTGAATTGATTTAAAATTTTCAACAAAAAGATCAAAGTAATGGCTGATGGAACGATCGTTGCAAATGACGTGACGAAGACCCCGAGCCAGCCCGCTTGTTGAAAGCCGGTAAACGCCGCAATTTTTGTATTGATCGGACCAGGAAGAGCATTTGCTAAGGCAAGCATATCGACAAACTCTTGATTCGTCATCCACCCATACTGATCAACAATTTGGTTTTGAAGCAATGGAATAGAAGCGGGACCGCCGCCATACCCTAGTACGTTCGCGACGAAAAACCCCCAAAATAAATCCCAGAAGATCATGTTGAGCTACCTCCTTCTCCATCTTGTTTGCCTGTTTGCTTGTCTTTAATCCAATTTGAAAATCGAATATGGACAGTCCCGTATAAAAGGTAAACGACGATCGCAATGGCAGGATGCACGTCAAGAACAATCAAAAGTAAAAATGCGATGATACCGAAAATAAGACCATACACCTTACCGAGCCCGCTGTATGTTTTTACACAAAATTCATAAGCGATAATGCCAAGCATTACTGCAATAATCGGACGCACTGCGGCAATCATACCAGCAATAATCGCCGAGTCCTTGAGCGTGTACATGACGCTAAATAAGGCAACAATGCCTAAACTTGTCGGTAAAATATGCGAAAGGACAGCAAGGACTGCCCCCATAGCTCCCTTTTGTTGGTATCCAATTTGGGCAGCCATTTTCGTTGCGATTGGGCCTGGAAGTGCATTCGCAAATGCTAACACTTCAGCAAATTCTTCATCCTTCATCCAATCGTATTTATCAACGACCTCATGTTTAAAAAGTGGGATAACAGAAGGACCTCCGCCATAGCCGAAGACTCCAACTCGAAACATTGCAGCTATAAGTTGATAATAACTTTGAAATATAATGAATAACCCCTCCCAATGTAGTTACAGCTTCATGCCCATTCGACTTTTATATCGTTTTAATAGCATTTGTGATTCCACCCGAACAATCCCTGGAGTAGAATATAACGTTTCAAGCATAAAAGTTTCCATTTCTTTCATATTTTTAAAAATACCGTGCATATGTAATGTGCTTGGACCTGTCATATGATATAGACTTGTAACAGCCGGATGCATGGACAGTTTTTCGGCTATCTCGTGCAAGTATTTCGGATCGACATCGACATTAAAGAAGGCCGATACTTGAATGCCTACTCGAGTCGGATTGATGACGATCGTGAAGCGCTCAATTACCCCTGCGTCTGTTAGTGCTTGAATTCGTGATTGGACGGCAACTCGAGAAAGTCCAATTTTTTTTCCGAGTTCGGTGTATGAGACACGACTGTTTTCATAGAGTGCTTCTAAAATATTTTGATCAATCTCATCCAAGTTCATTGTTGGAAATTCATTCCAGTCGTTACTTCGACTTTTCATCGTTCTTCCCCCCCACGGATATAAGATACAAAAAGAAATTACCATGGTGATAATACTTTCTTTTTGTCATTAAAATTAAATAGTTACTTTCGTTACGAAGATTATAATAGATAATAAATTACTAATCAATACTAACGTGTAATTTTCATTAAAGCATGGATAGAGAAGTGGGAAAAGACCGAAGATTGAGGAACATAACAGTTAATCAAACGTTTAATTAAATGTTATACTTGAAGAGTTCAAGAAAAGGTGGGATGAAGATGGGGACTGCGACTAAAGAGAAAAAGCAAGTCGCTGCAAGGAAAGAATTATATAGTTTGGGCTCAACACATTTTATAAACGATTTAATGACGACAGGGATCGTCCCTGCACTTTTACCATTATATAAAGAAGCATTTCAATTAAGCTATACGGAAGCGGGTGTCATCATGCTCGTATCGACACTTGCTTCCTCTGTTATGCAACCGTTATTTGGGATGTTTACGGATAAGTTTCCAAAATCATGGTATTTGCCGTTCAGTGTCCTCCTAACGGGTCTTGGTCTTGCATTTTCAGGCCTTGTTAACTCGTATGCATTATTGTTGCTCATGATTGCTTTGTCAGGTTTAGGATCAGGCATTTTCCATCCTGAAGCTTCACGGGGAGCACATATGGCTGCAGGGAATGCGAGAGGGGCGGCACAGGCAATTTTCCAAGTTGGTGGTAACTTTGGGCAAGCGGTCGGTCCGCTCATGATTCCGTTATTTTTACTTGCGACAGGTATTAAAGGGTTAGCCTGGTTTGCGTTAGTCGGTGCTTTAGGCACGCTTCTTATTATAAACATTATGCCATGGTACCGAGAAAGTTTGGAAAAGGATCGGTTGAAGAAAAAAAATCAAATTGCTGGAAAGCGTCATATTCTTGGTTTGGTTGGATTGACGATGGTTGTCACGTTGCGTTCATGGACACAAATTGGTGTTGCTGCGTTTTTGCCGTTTTATTATTTGCAACAAAACATCTCCCTTGCCGTTGCTGACGTGTATACATTTTTATTTTTAGGGGCTGGGGCAGTAGGAACGTATTTAGGTGGAAGATATTCAGATTATTTCAGTCATAAATGGTTGTTATTCGGATCGATGTTTTTAACGATTCCTTTTGCATGGATCCTTCCTCACGCAAGTGGAGTGTGGCTGATTATTGTTTTAGTGCTATTCGGGTTTTTTGTCCTATCCTCATTTGTTGTCACCGTTGTCTACGGGCAAATGATGCTACCAAACAATATCGGCTTGGCTTCGGGATTGATGATTGGATTAGCCGTTGGGGCAGGCGGGATTGGGGCAACGATCATGGGCTGGTTGTCAGACAATTATGGTGTTGAATTTATTTTTGATTTGTTTGTCATTATTCCTTTTGTAGCTGCGGTCATTACGTTATTTCTTCCGAGTGAAAAGAAGCTTCTTGAAGAAAACGGAGCGGTTTAATGTTAGGGGAGGTGCACCGGCTTAGGCTGGTGCATTTTTAATTTTCAAAAGCGGAAAAATATTATGCTATACTTGATGAAAAAAATGAGCGTTTATGTGTAGAGTTTTTAGGAATGGGGGATGTGAAGTGATTGAATTTACCCAGAGCTTTTTGTGGGAACTCTTAATCGTAACAGAAATTATCTTTTGGTTATTGATAGGTTTATTTTTACTTTTTCGATACGTGTTAGGTTGGAAACAATTTACGAAATGGATGATCCCAATCTTCATACTCACGATAGTGATAGATATTTATCTAGGCTGGGTTGATTATAAAATGACGGGGGAATTCTCAATCTTTCAATTCATCATCATTATTTTTGTTGTTTATGCTTTAACGTCAGGACTTTCTGATTTTAGGCGACTTGATGCTTATATTCAACGAAAGGTAGCAAAGTGGAAGGGGCAGCCTGAACCAGAGCAATCAGCAAAGCTTCCAGCTAAATATGGGCGTGAGCATGCGCGTCATGAACGGAATGGTTGGTTTATGCACATCGCTATGTTTGTACTCGCGCAAGTTGCTTTTTTCTTATTGTTTGGATTGCGAGAGGGTGTGGCTCTTAGTCAATTCATTGATCCCGATTTTTATCGTTCGTGGTGGGGAGATGCATCGCTCGGTGCTTACCGAGACATTACGTTAAATCAACTTGTGCAAGTGTGGTTCGTTGTTCTCGTTGTTGATGGAATTATTTCGCTTTCATACACTTTTTCGCCGCGGAAAGAAAAAAAGACAACATAAAAAAACGAAGTGACATCACCTCGTTTTTTCTTGCCATAGTCGATAAGGGTGTTCGGTTTTATCATTCGGTTTAATCTGTTCATACTGAATGGCTCGTTCAGCCTTTGGTAATGCAAGTTGCTCGTAATAATAAGCAGAACTTAAACCAACCTCTGCGGCATCATCGGCAGTATAGGCGATGTACGCTGTTTTTACATTTGCCCAATACATTGTGCTTAAACACATAGGGCACGGTTCTCCACTCGCATAGATTTCACAGTCTGAAAGATCGGTCGTACCTAGCTGTTTGCACGCTTCTCGAATCGCTGCGATTTCAGCGTGTGCCGTTGGGTCGTGTTCCGCACTGACGCGGTTTACCCCTTCGCCAATAATTTTGCCATCTTTTACGATAACTGCTCCGAATGGTTCTCCTCCACTCAAAACGTTGTTTCTGGCTAGTTCTACTGCTCGGCTCATGAAATGTTGTCTACTCAAGTTACACAACCCCTTTAGGAAAAAGTACTTTTCAAAATATTTTGAACATGATACAATAACGACACAATTGAATGACATCTCGTTAACAGCAGTGAGGAGCTGAGGCAATGCAAGTTTTGAAAAGTGTTGCAAAGTTTGTGCTTGTCGGGAACGCCACTGTGTTGGTTACGTTGTTGCTCCTGCCGGTTTTTTTAATTACAGATCACGTTGATGTCTTTAACACTATACTAGAATACCTATGGAAAGAAGTGTAGAAAGCTGGTGATGATAACCTTCACCAGCTTTAATTTTTCTTGCAACGATTAAAATATGTAATTGTTACCATTGTAACACAGATAGTTGACAGAATATTATATAATAGGAATGTCGGGATTAGGAAAATAGAGGTGTGAATGATTTGGAGAATAAACTAAGTAAACAAGAAAACATTGTTGACTTTTTTATTGAAAATCGCCAACCATTTTCTAAAGAATTGTTGCAGGAAGCCGTGAATGTTAAAGGGAGAATAGATGAAATATACCGTATCGGTGAGATTGACTTACTCTCAAATGCTCACCGTTTAGTTTTACATGTAGTGAAAGGCGAACAAAATGACTTAATTGAATTCGCAAATAAGGAAGGTGTTGCATGGGCAGGGCACAATTTAACGGTCTCATTTAAGCTTGAATGGTTACAAGCCATTCACCGCGTGCTCTGGAAGTTTTTGTACTACTTTGATTTAGAGTGTAAGAATGCGATGGATCGTGAGCGTTTTTTTCAATTAGAACAAACGATAAATAACTTACTAGATCAATTTTTAAATCATTTCTTCTTAAGTTACTCTGAGTACAAGGAACGCCAATTAAAAACCCAACAAAAAATAATTGAACATTTATCTGTGCCTGTTATTCCATTGACTGATTCCATTAGCATTTTACCTCTAATTGGGAGCATGGATTCAAAAAGAATGATGATCATCCAAGAAAAATTACTTGAAAAGATTAGCGAGTTCAAGCTTCGTACAGTCATTATAGACTTTTCAGGCGTTTCAGAGATGGAA
>DKGN01000044.1 GCA_002453275.1 Caryophanales bacterium UBA6769 | reverse complement strand
CGATCTCTCGATAACGACCAACAGGATATTTTTGTAGTTCCCTTCTTTTTGCTTCTTTCTTTAGTAACCCCTTTAATCTAGCAGTCGTTGTACTTGAATTTGACACGGGCACTCCCCTTTTCCGATGAAAAAGTTATTTTTAATCGGTACGCGTCTTAAACAGAGAAGCAATTCAATAAAGAAGTATATTCTTCGTAAGAAAAAATGCATATTGCCTTTTCTCAATTTTATTGTCTGTGAAATAATACTTAGCGATAAATCATGCACACCTGCAATCACGCCTAACCAATCTTGTTCAGTTCCAGAAAGGATAAAGTCGACTTGTCCTTCACAATTTTCTCCAAAACATGATTCGGTGACTTCACCATTGCAAATATTAAAAAACCCATAAGACCTCTCGTCCCCTTTCATCTTCAGCTCAAGTGCAAGCTGGATATTCAAATCTTGTTTGCATTTTTGAATCCATCTCCAATAGCTTTGATGAACGTTCTTTTTTCTTTCTGCACAAGGACCGAACTTCATCTCCTTTTCAACTTGCTTAACCCATGCTTCGCTAAAAAGTTCATAGTTCAAGAGAGTTTCCCCCTTTAAGACTTAAGAACCATAATGTAACATTACGAGTACAAAATGATCGGAATGATTTAGATAGACAGTCCACTTCACCTGCTAAACCTTACATAAGCCTTTCAAATTTACTGAATTTTTAGTAAAATAAGGGTGGTTAAATTTTACTCTATTTGTCCCAATAAAACTATTCCCTAAAAAGAGGGGGTACCCCGTAAAAGGGGCGAAAAGGAGGATAACGTTGGAAAACTTACCTTTAAAGCTCCACATTCAAAAAACAAAGCTAACGACTTACCACGATGAAAAGCTATTGATTATTTTAAAGGGTCTCATGCGTTTCTTTGCTCTTCATGAGGCAGCTCTCTTCTCTTATTCCGAATTAACGAGACTAGCGCACGGGGTATTCCGCATAAATAAAGCGGGGGTGCATCGCTTGCACCATATCGTTGAAAAAGTTGACGAAATTCCATCTTTTCAGCAAGCAATTGAAGAAAGAAAAACAACTCAGATTATCGGGGTTGATCTGATTCGGCAAGTTCCTACTTTATATTTAAAAGAAACAAAGCTTGTTGTCATTATCCCCATTTCATTTAATCAAACAGTCGTTGGCTTTATGACCGCAACTCGGTCAGATAAAAGTTTAACTAATGAACACATAAAATTAATGGATACATATGCAACATATATTAGTCGTACATTCTATGAAGAAAAAGAAATCCCAAATCCTTTAACAAAACGTGAACGTGAGGTGATGAGTAGAATTTCTCGAGGAGAAAGCGTAAAGGAGGTTGCTCTTATACTAGAAATTAGTGAGTATACAGTGCAAGATTACGTAAAGTCAACAATTAGAAAATTAAAAGTAAATAATCGTACTGAAGCAGTCGCAACATTGATTCGAAAAAAGATAATCTATTAAAAAAAGTATAGCACCACCAACAAGTGCTATACCTTATCATTATTATGAGTAATACGCTTTAATTGCATTCCAGGCAAGCTCTTTTCCTTCCCCTGTTTCTGCTGAAAAGGGGATAAGCGAATCACTTTCGTCCATTGCTAATGAGCGTCGAATTTGTTTCACTTGCTTCATTCTTTTTCCTCTAGAAATTTTATCCGCCTTTGTTGCAATGACTACGACCGATATCCCATGATGCTTTAGCCACTCATACATCATCTGGTCATCTTCTGTCGGGTTGTGTCGTATGTCAACGATTAACAAGGCGGCACACAATTGTTCGCGCTGCAAAAAATAAGTTTCGATCATTTCGCCCCATGCTTCGCGTTCTGCTTTCGAGACTTTTGCATAACCATATCCCGGAACATCGACGAAAATAATCTCTTCATTAATTTGGTAAAAGTTAAGTGTTTGCGTTTTTCCTGGTTTTTGTGACGTTCTGGCAAGTTTTTTACGGTTAATCATTTTATTAATGAAAGAGGACTTCCCAACATTTGAACGACCTGCAAGTGCGATTTCCGGAAGGTGCAAGTCTGGATATTGATTCGGCTTTACCGCACTAACTAAAAGTTTTGCATCAATTACTTTCACTTTTCCTTGCCTCGATTCAAGGCATGATCAAGTACTTCATCAAGATGTGAAACAGGAATAAATGTTAAGTCTTTACGGACACTTTCAGGTATATCATCAAGATCCTTTTCATTATCTTTAGGCAATAAAATTGTCGTTAAGCCTGCTCGGTGAGCACTTAAGCTTTTCTCCTTCAATCCACCTATCGGCAATACGCGACCACGTAATGTAATCTCACCTGTCATTCCGACTTCTTTTTTAACTGATACATTTATTAAAGCTGATATGAGTGCCGTCGCAATTGTAATTCCTGCGGATGGCCCATCTTTTGGTGTTGCTCCTTCAGGAACATGAATATGGATATCATTTTTCTCATGAAAATCAGAGGAAATTTTAAGTTGATCCGCACGTGAACGAATATAACTAAAAGCAGCTTGGGCCGATTCCTTCATAACATCACCTAAACTACCGGTTAAAATCAGCTTACCTTTCCCAGGATAGACCGAGACTTCGATCGAAAGCGTGTCTCCTCCAGAAGGTGTGTAAGCCAGTCCTGTTGCAGCTCCAATTTGATCTTCTTCCTCAGCTTGACCATACCGGAACATTGGCTTTCCAAGGAAATCTTCGATCGTATTGTCTGTAATGATGACTCTTTTTTTATCGGACGTAATCATTTCCTTTGCAGCCTTCCGGCAAAGTGCCGCAATTTGCCTTTCTAAATTACGGACACCCGCCTCACGTGTATATTGGCGAATTAACTTTAATATGGCGCCATCGCGAATTTGTAGCGTTGCTTTTTCCAAGCCATGTTTTTCGAGCTGACGCGGGATTAAATAGTCCTTTGTAATCTCCGTCTTTTCAAGTTCGGTATACCCTGCGATTCGGATCACTTCCATCCGATCAAGCAGAGGGCTTGGAATCGCACCAATGTTGTTAGCCGTAGTAATAAACATTACTTTTGATAAATCATAAGGCTCTTCAATATAATGATCACTAAATGTATTGTTTTGTTCTGGATCGAGCACTTCTAATAGAGCAGACGAAGGATCACCACGAAAATCGTTAGACATTTTATCAATTTCATCGAGCAAAAATACTGGATTAATCGTTCCTGACTTTTTCATTCCTTGAATAATTCGACCAGGCATCGCACCAACGTACGTTCTTCGATGCCCCCGGATTTCTGCTTCGTCACGTACCCCACCTAAAGAAATTCTTACGAAATTTCGATTTAATGAGCGGGCAACGGAACGGGCAAGTGATGTTTTTCCAACACCTGGTGGTCCAGCAAGACATAGGATAGGACCACTCAATGATTTAGTTAATTGTTGAACGGCTAAATATTCTAAAACACGTTCCTTCACTTTCGTTAATCCGTAATGATCTTCATTCAAAACAGCTTCTGCATGTTTAATATCAAGCTTGTCTTCCGTTTCTTCCGTCCATGGTAGTTGAACAAGCCAGTCTAAATAGTTTCGTAAAACAGCACTTTCAGCGGAACTTGTCGGAATTTTTTCATACCTGTCAAGTTCTTTTAACGCGGCTTCCCTTGTCTCTTCAGGCATTCCTGTTGCATCAATTTTTTCTTTAAGTTCGGTTACTTCATCAAACTTACCTTCTTTTTCTCCAAGTTCTTTTTGAATCGCCTTCATCTGCTCGCGCAAATAATATTCTTTCTGTGTTTTTTCCATTGAACGCTTTACACGTTTACCGATTTGCTTCTCTAAATCAAGTACTTTCTTTTCATTGTTCAAAATTCGAATCAAAACATTCAATCGTTCTTTTGCATCTTCAGCATCTAAAATTTGTTGTTTTTCTTGAATCTTCAATGTGAGATGCGAGGCAATGACATCTGCCAAACGACCAGGTTGATCGATATCTTGAACAGAGGCAAATGTTTCAGCAGAAATTTTATTTGATAAGTTGACGTATTGCTCAAATAAACTTAATATTGTTCTCATTAAAGCTTCTTCTTCGACATCTTTGCCTGTTTGTTCTTCAATTAATTCAACTTCTGCTTCAAAAAACTGTTCTGTCTCAGTAAATTTCTTTACTTTTCCACGTTGAAGTCCTTCTACGAGAACTCGAATTGTCCCATTTGGAAGCTTTAACATTTGCTTAACTTTTGCATATGTACCGATCTGGTAAATATCTTTTTCTGTCGGTTGATCAAGTGAAACTTCTTTTTGGGCAGATAAAAATATATGTTGATCACCTAGCATGACGTTTTCTAAAGCCTCTACTGATTTTTCTCGTCCAACGTCAAGGTGTATCACCATCGTAGGGTATACGAGAAGACCCCTCAAGGGTAATAAGGGTATAGTTATTATTTCGGGTTTTAACATGCTTCACACCTCCGACGAGCCATTAAAATTCCAAATAAGTGTTGTTCAAAAAGAAGTATCGCTCTTTTAATTTGGATATGACGATTCCTCACATTTCGTGAGGCCTCCTTACCTTTGAACAGGAATAAAGGTTTCTTCTCTAATCTTAGCTTATTAAAAATACATTTGCGAATAATAGCTCTTCTTAAACGGGATTAGCAATCCCCAACTCATGCTTTTTTGGTCGGGGATTCCCGTAACCCGCTTACTGCTGATACAACTGGTTTTTCTTGCTTGAACAATGGTGGAACTAATACTTGATCAAGCACTTCCGCTAGTGTTTTTACTGGAATAATTTTAATTCCATCCATTTGTTTTAGCATTTCTCGATTATTTTCAAACGGGATTATAACTTTAGTTGCTCCCGCTTCTTGTGCAGCTTTTATTTTTGGAACAATACCTCCTACAGGCTTCACCTTTCCATGGATACTTAATTCTCCAGTTATTGCTACCGTACAATCAACTGGCATTTGTTTAATACCTGAAACGATCGCAGTTGCAATAGCTATCCCTGCTGATGGGCCATCTATCGGTGTTCCACCTGGAAAGTTAATATGAATATCATAATTTGCTGATTGGATGCCTTTATTGCGTAGCACGGTCAAAACATTTTCTACTGAGCTTTTTGCTAGGCTTTTTCGTTTAATTGACTTGCTTTGATTTCCAATATTTTCTTCTTCAACGATGCCCGTAATGATGACATTCCCACTGTTTGTTTTCACTTTAGAAACGGTTGCTTCGATTTCGAGAAGAATCCCGGAATTCGGTCCTGTTACTGCTAGCCCGTTGACGACACCGATCTCTTTTGTATCACTCACCTTTTGTTCAAATCGTGGTGTTAACTGACTAAAGTATACGACCCACTCGACATCTTCAACTTGAATCGCTTTCCGGTTTTCACCTAATGCGACTCCTGCTGCAATTTGGATGACGTTGACCGTTTCTCTTCCATTCCGAGTATACTTTGTCACCATTTCTACAGCCTTTTCATCAATATCACAGCTTATTTTTTCAGCAGCTCGCTTTGCGATTAAAGCAATTTCTGTCCTTGTAAGCTCACGGAAAAACACTTCTAAACAACGAGAACGAATCGCAGGTGGAATTTCGTCTGCTGTGCGGGTTGTTGCACCGATTAAGCGAAAATCTGCAGGTAAACCATTTTTGAAAATATCGTGAATGTGAGTTGGGATTGATTGGTTTTCCTCACTATAATACGCGCTTTCAAGAAAAACTTTCCGATCTTCTAACACTTTTAATAATTTGTTCATTTGAATCGGATGAAGTTCACCAATCTCATCAATAAATAATACGCCTCCATGGGCTTTTGTGACTGCACCAATTTTTGGCTGCGGGATCCCTGCCTGTCCCATTGCACCTGCTCCTTGATAAAGAGGATCATGAACGGCACCAATTAATGGATCAGCAATTCCTCGTTCATCGAATCTTGCTGTCGTTGCGTCTAACTCAACAAACACAGCCTGTGAACGAAAAGGTGAATCTTGATTTTTCTTTGCTTCTTCTAAGACAAGTCTAGCAGCCGCTGTTTTGCCAACTCCTGGGGGACCATAGACGATGACATGTTGAGGGTTTGGTCCACAGATCGCAGCCCGAAGTGCTTTAATGCCATCTTCCTGTCCAACAATATCTTCAAACGTTGTTGGACGAATTTTTTCTGATAATGGCTTTGAAAGTGAAATATTTCGCATTTTTCGTAGTTGTTCCATTTCTTTTCTCGATTCTTTATCGATTGAAACCTTTTGTGTACGTTGAGTACGTAATAAATTCCAAAAGTAAAGTCCGATAACAATACCAAAAAATAATTGAACTAAAACAGCAATTACTGTCCAATCCATGCTGTGACCTCCTGCATACAATTTCGTTATACTAGTCTTTCCCTGCAGGTCCGTCACTAAACGATCATTCACCAAAATGATCAGAAGAACCAACTAAGTGAATAGTTGGTTCCTCTCGTTTGCTATATTAAGCACTTTCTTTTGGTTCTTTTTTATTCGCTGTCTCTTTCACAACTGTTCCATCTTCAAGCAGTAATTTCGGTGTTAAATTATCTACGACCGATTCCTTCGTAATGATACATTTCTTAATATCCTCACGAGACGGTAATTCGTACATTACATCAAGCATAATATTTTCAATAATGGAACGTAAGCCTCTTGCTCCTGTTTTACGTTCAATCGCTTGCTTTGCAATTTCGACAAGTGCCTCTTCTTCAAATTCGAGTTCAACTTCATCAAACTCGAGCAATTTTTGATATTGTTTGACGAGTGCATTTTTTGGTTTCGTTAAAATTTCAACGAGAGCATTTTCGTCTAATTGCTCTAATGTTGCTAGAACAGGTAAGCGACCAATAAACTCAGGAATTAAACCATAACGAAGTAAGTCTTCAGGTAATACCTTTGATAAATATTCGTTATCTTGCAATTCTTCTTTTTCTGAGTTGGCACCAAAACCAATGACTTTTTTACCTAAACGGTTTTTAACAATTTGTTCAATTCCATCAAACGCTCCACCAACGATAAACAATATGTTTGTCGTATCAATTTGGATAAATTCCTGATGTGGATGTTTTCTGCCACCTTGTGGCGGTACACTTGCTGACGTTCCTTCTAAAATTTTGAGTAAAGCTTGCTGCACTCCTTCACCAGAAACGTCTCTCGTTATAGAAGGGTTCTCTGATTTACGTGCAACCTTATCAATTTCATCAATGTAGATGATCCCTTTTTCAGCTTTTTCAACGTCATAATCTGCTGATTGGATAAGCTTCAATAAGATGTTTTCAACGTCTTCTCCGACATATCCTGCCTCTGTAAGGGACGTTGCATCTGCAATCGCAAACGGAACGTTTAAAATTCGCGCTAGCGTTTGGGCAAGTAATGTTTTACCACTTCCTGTTGGCCCGAGTAAAACGATATTACTTTTTGCCAGTTCAACTTCATCTGATTTTTGTGATGCATTAATTCGTTTATAATGGTTATAAACAGCAACAGATAGCGACTTTTTCGCTTGATCCTGTCCGATTACATAGTCATTAAGCACTTCCCGGATCTCTTGTGGCTTTGGAACTTCCTTAAATTCAACTTCTTCTTCTGTGCCTAGTTCTTCTTCAACGATTTCTGTACATAATTCAATACATTCGTCACAAATATAAACACCAGGTCCAGCTACAAGCTTTCGAACTTGGTCTTGAGTTTTTCCACAAAAAGAACATTTCAACTGCCCTTTTTCATCGTTAAATTTAAACACGGCGTTCACCCCTTACATTATCATGATGAAAAAGCCTTAAAATTTATGCTAACTTCTTGTAAGTTTATTTTATTTAAAGCTCTCATATTTGATTATGTATTGCATTGTAACACAATTTTATACTTAGTTGAAACAAAAACACTTCCAACATTAAATGTTCGAAATGAATTGTTTCTCACTTACTATATCTCGATTTGTCATTGTTTATGTAAGTATCTGTTGTATAAAAGACAAGGCACGAAAGTGCCTTGTCTTATTGTTTATTCTTCAGTTTGTTCTTCAGCTTGTTCTTCTTCAGTCTCATCTTCAGGTTTTTCAGATGGTGGAACTTCTATACTTTGTTCAACTAAGAATTCAAGTGTTTTTCTAATTTGAACGTCGCGTTTAACAGCATCTAAGCCACCTTGCATCTCAAGCATTCCTTTAATTTGTTCCGTCTCCATATTGTACATTTCGGCCATTTTGCTAATTTCTTCTTCCGCTTCCTCGTCAGTCGCTTCGATGTTTTCTGCTTCACCAATTGCTTCAAGCGTTAAATTTGAGCGAACGCGCATTTCAGCATCCTGTTGCATCTGTTCACGTAGTGCCTCTTCATCTTGACCCGAAAATTGAAAATACATCTCAAGTGTCATCCCTTGGGCTTGGAGACGTTGACCAAACTCTTGAACCATTCGATCGGTTTCAGATTTGATCATGGCTTCCGGTATATCAATTTCTGCATTTTCCGCAGCCTTTTGCACGACGCTATCTTGTTGTACATGTTCTGCTTGATGTTTTTTATTTTCTTCTAATTGCTCTCGAAGCTTTGCTTTCAGTTCATCAAGCGTCTCAACATCTTCGTCTGTATCTTTTGCAAACTCGTCGTCAAGCTCTGGCAATTCTTTTCGTTTAATATCATGAATAACGACCTTAAATATAGCATCTTTTCCTGCTAATTCTTCTGCTTGATATTCTTCAGGGAATGTCACTGAAACTTCTTTTTCAGTCCCTGCTTTTTCTCCAATTAGTTGTTCTTCAAAGCCTGGAATAAACTGTCCTGAGCCAAGTTCAAGGGAAAAGTTTTCGGACTGACCACCTTCAAATGGTTCGTCATTAACATAGCCATCAAAGTCAATGACAACTGTGTCACCTTCTTGAGCTTCTCCGTCTTCTACAATAACCAATTCCGCATGATTTTCACGTAAGCGTGCAACTTCTTCTTCAACTTCTTCTTCAGTAACTGTCGTATCTTGCTCTTCAACTTCTAAGCCTTTGTATTCGCCAAGCTTGACCTCCGGCTTAACGGTCACATTCGCTGTGAAAATTAACGTTTTACCCCTTTCAAGCTGTTCCACATCAACTTCAGGTTGATCAACTGGTTCAATCCCTGTCTCTTCTACGGCTTCTGTGTACGCTTCAGGTAAAATAATATCAAGTGCATCTTGATAAAGGGCTTCAACACCAAAGCGTTGCTCAAAAATTTGGCGTGGTACTCTCCCTTTTCTAAAGCCCGGTATATTCACTTGTTTAACGACTTTTTTAAACGCTTGATCGAGAGCTGTGTCAAGACGCTCGGAATCGACTTCAATCGTCAATACTCCTTGATTACCTTGTTCCTTTTCCCATTTTGCAGTCATCTTTTTTACCTCCAACAATATTGCTTTATTCCAACTCTATAACTTATGTATTGAAGTGATATCACTTTCACACGTCCTATTATTAGTTGGTTAAGGTCCAACAATGAACCATCTAATTTATAACCATTTTAGTATAGCATAAATAGGTTCATTTTCAATCATTCACCTAGCTTTTATTCATATGAATGCTTAATGATCGCCGAGATCTCATCCACACAGCCCATCAAGAGCTCTTTCTCTACGTCATATAATTCACAAAGCTCGTCACTATGTAATGAAATACCATTCAGTTCACAGCTTATATAATGTACGGCGGCAGCCCAAATTTCTTCATCGTAATCTGGTAATGAAAATGGATAAATTGAAAGTAAATAATGTGTCAAAATTTGGATGCTTATGCTGTACAGTGTAGGATTTTTATCTTCAATCGTGTTTTGTAACTGTTTGACTATTTTTTCACCCATTTGTTCGTTGCTATCTTCTGTAAACGTCAAGGGATTGATTGTCATGTGCTGTGAAAATTTAATAATCTCCAATGGTTTATCAACATTCTGTTCGGCTAAATTTTTAATAATCATACTTTTTACTAATGGATTTTTCATTTCATCTTTTAGAAACGTTTTTAAAATTTCTAATTTATATTCGTTAGGAGATTCACATAATTTCTTAATAGCTATTAGTTGTTTTTCATATTCCATACTATTTAATAAATCAATGTATTGCTCGATATTCTCATCTGCTGTTTCTTGTTGTCCTTCGTCTTGTATCATTTTCCGACAGAACGCCAGCAACTGATAAAAAAACTCCGCTAAGTCTGCAGGTAGCTTTTCTTCCTGATTAATAGCTTCAAGCGTATGTACTACTTTCTCATATTGTTCTAGCTGAATGAGGACGGATACGTAAATTTGCAATACTTCATAGTAATCTCCAATCGCTTCACGCAGCATTTTTTCACATATATCGATGGCATCATGAAGCATATGTAATTCTACATAGCAAATCGCTAGACCAAAATTAGCTTGGGGATGACTAGGATCAGAAGCAAGTAATTGTTCAAAGCATTGCAACGCTTCATCGTATTGCTTATTTTTTAAAGCGATCATTCCTTTTTCAGCTAATCGATGCTTCACGTTAGGAAACTGAATAATATTTGAGCTTGTATTATCGTTATCCTTTCCCATTTTATCGCCTACTCTATCATTTACTCATTAATTGGATTGTAAGCTCACGAAATTGCACGTTACAATTCGAAATCAGTTTATCAGTTGTCGTTCTCATTTACAAGATTAGAAAAACCTTAGTTGTCACTATCACAACTAAGGCTTGATTAAACATCATTTTGCTTCAAAGGCAGTAATTTGATCTTCATAGCGAAGCGTAACTGCAATTTCATCCCAACCGTTTAACAGCATTTCTTTCCAGTAAGAATCAATGTCAAACGTTTCACTGAAGCCTAAGGCATCTGTAACTGTCTGTTCTTCTAAATTAACAGTCAATTCATAATTCGCATCTTCTGCATTTTTCATTAGCTTTTTCACTTGCCCATCGTCTAATTGAACAGGCAAAATTCCATTTTTCATGCAGTTATTGTAAAAAATATCTGCAAAACTAGGCGCGATAATTATCCGAAAACCATAATCAAGCAATGCCCATGGAGCATGCTCTCGGGAAGATCCACAACCGAAGTTATCACCTGTGACTAAAATGCTTGCACCTTGATGCTCCGGTTTGTTCAATTCAAAATCTGCATTTAACTTTCCTGGGGATTCAAATCGCCAGTCAAAAAATAGAAATTGTCCAAAACCACTCCGCTCAATCCGCTTTAAAAACTGTTTAGGGATGATTTGATCCGTATCAACATTCACGCGATCAAGAGGAGCTACTTTTCCAGTGTAAGTCGTAATCGGTTCCATCAAGAGCTCCCTCCTTAAGAAACAACTCCATTTTGTAATTGTCTAACATCTGTAAATTTCCCTGTGATTGCAGCAGCCGCAGCCATAACAGGACTTACAAGGTGTGTGCGAGCACCTTTTCCTTGTCGACCTTCAAAATTTCGGTTCGAAGTTGAGGCACACCGTTCACCTTCCGGGATGATATCTGGATTCATGCCGAGACAGGCGCTACAGCCTGAGTCACGCCATTCAAAGCCAGCAGTTAGAAAAACTTTGTCTAATCCTTCTTCTTCAGCTTGCTCCTTCACTTGTTGAGAGCCAGGAACAACGACAGCTGTGACAGAGTCTGCTACCTTTTTTCCTTTAACAATTTCTGCTGCTGAACGTAAATCACTAATTCGTGAATTTGTACACGATCCGATGAATACATGTTGAATGCTGACGTCTTGAATCGGTGTTCCCGCTTCAAGTCCCATGTACTCTAATGCACTTTGAGCAGCTCTTTGTTCTGTCTCTGATGCAAAATCACTTGGAAGTGGAACAGTGTCCTGGATCGAGATACCCATTGATGGGTTTGTTCCCCATGTCACTTGAGGCTTAATATCCTCTGCTTTTATTTTAATCGTTTTATCATATACGGCACCTTCGTCTGTTGCGAGTTGTTTCCACTCTTCTACAGCGTTTTCAAAGGCTTCACCTTTCGGTACATAACGTTTTCCTTTTAAATAAGCGAACGTCACATCGTCTGGGCTAATTAGACCTGCTTTCGCACCGCCTTCGATTGACATATTACAGATTGTCATTCGTTCTTCCATTGTC
>DKGN01000043.1 GCA_002453275.1 Caryophanales bacterium UBA6769 | reverse complement strand
CCTTCAACCTCTTGCGGATAAATGTTAAATCCACCCGATATGATCATTTCTTTTTTACGACCGACGATGAAAAAATAACCTTCTTCATCCATCGTTGCTAAATCACCAGTAAATAGCCAGTCATCACGTAACGCTTCGGCTGTTTCCTCAGGTTTTTGCCAGTAACCTTTCATCACTTGAGGACCATTAATAATTAGTTCTCCAATTTCACCAATGGCTACTTCATTGCCTTCATCGTCAACAACCTTACTATCTGTTAGCGGAATCGGGATTCCGATGCTTCCAACTTTTCGTGGAGCGTGAATGGGATTACGATGTGTAGACGGAGAAGTCTCAGAAAGTCCATACCCCTCTAGAATGGGCACCCCCGTAATTTCTTGAAAACGACGTAATATGTCATGCGGTAATGGAGCTGAACCACTTGAACAGACTTTTAAACAATGAAGTCCATAGTCGTTAACATCCGGGTGATTGACAAATGCGTTATACATTGTCGGTACACCTGGAAAAAAACTAGGTTGATATTTTTTAATTAAATGGAGTACTTCATCAACCTCAAACTTTCGAACGATTAAAATCGCTTGACCAGAAAAAATGGACACATTCATCGCTGCGGTCATCGCAAACACATGATAAAAAGGTGTTGCTGCTAACGTGACTTCCTTGCCATCGTCTAACAAGTCACTATACATTGCATAGCTTTGAATAACATTTGCAAGTAAATTAAAGTGGGTTAACATAGCACCCTTTACTGTGCCAGTCGTTCCACCTGTAAACTGTATGACAGCGATGTCCTTCTGAATGTCAATCTGTTCATAAGTCTCTAAAGGAGTGGACTTGTCAATAAGCTCCTGTAAATAATAAGAGGGCTTTGACAATGTAACATCGTCAGGATTGGGATCTCTAGATAAAAATACAGCTTGTATGTAGTCTGTTTTAAGCTGACTAAGCGTGTTACGATTTGAATCGTGAGTAACGATAAAGCTCATTTGTACATCACTGATGATTTCTGAAAGCTCTCTAGCTGTGTAAAGTGGATTCACTTGAACAACGGTCGCACCGAGCATTTGGACAGCGTAGTAGCTTACGATGTAGTCAGGATGATTCGCTAACATCAATCCAATGCGATCACCTTTTTTGACGCCTTTCTCTTTCCAAGCCTTTGCTAAACGGGCTACCTTTTCTTTAAGTTCACGATACGTCGTTTGCTTTTCCTCAAAAATCATCGCTGTTGCATCTGGGAAAGCTTGTGCTGTTTTCTCCAGGATTTGATACAAAGAACGGTTTGGAATTTCTAGCAAGTTATTATTTTTATCACTATAAAACTCTAACCATGGCCGATTCGTTAATTGATTCATGTATGTAACATCCCCCCTCAATAACCCCTTTCATTCTCTACTTCCTTCTCATTCTATCAATTATAACGAAGCTCCTCCATCAATTGCGATAATTTGTCCTGTAACGAAATCACTTGCTCGACTACCTAAAAATAACGTAACCCCTTTTAGATCGTGTTCGCCACCAATTCGTTTCATCGGATTTTTTTCTTTTATTGCGTCGCCACGCTGCTCTAAAACAACTCTTGTCATTTTAGAAGGGAAGAAGCCTGGCGCAATTGCATTGACATTAATGTTATGCTCTGCCCATTTCCTTGCAAGGTCTTTTGTAAAATGGACAACGGCACCTTTACTTGTGCTATATCCAATCGCATTTAACACTTCTGGTGGTTCTGCTTTCAAGCCTGCAACTGAAGCGATATTAATGATTTTTCCTGATTGCTGCTTAATCATATGTTTTCCAACTTCTTGAGACATTAAGAAAGTTCCTGTCACATTAACAGTCATCACTTTTTCCCATGCATGGAGTGGCATATCTTCGACCGTTTCTCCCCACGTCGTCCCGCTATTATTGACGAGAATATCAATGCTCCCAAACTCTGCAATAACATGTTCGACCAATTGTTTTACTTGTTCCTGATCGGTAACATCACATGCGTAAGCTTGTACTTGAGCACCAAGCTTCGTCAATTCTTCAGCGGCTGCTTCACAGTTTTCAAGCTTTCTTGAGCAAAGTACAATTGTGCAGCCCGCATCTGCAAAAGCCTGGGCCATTTGCGTCCCAAGTCCACCTCCACCACCAGTTATAACTGCAACTTTTCCTTTTAAATCAAACAAGTCATATGTCTTCATCTCAGCATATCCCCCTCTATTGTTATAAAATTAACCTTAAACTTCTTCAAGTTCATTACTGTACACGTTCCTAAACATAACCCAATTAGTTTATCACAAAACCCGACGGCTCTCGTGTACTAGTCCGACTCGACCGCCCCCTATAACCTTCAGAGTGAACATCCCATTTCACCAATAACATGTTCCGTAGGAACTTCACGATCAGCTAATAATTTGGACCATAGTAATAAAGTATGCTCCGCCACTCCTTTTTTCACTGCTTGAGTCGATAAGCTTGTTGGGCATCGGAGCAATAACATGTCCCATTATTGTTCTCCTTCCAAAAATGTACATCTTAATAAATATGCAATATTCATGCCAACACGAATACGTTTAAAAGCAATTGGGCGAAGCGTGTTTGTATTTACGTTACCATACAAAATTCATTCAGTTTTGACTTAAGTGATTCAGTTTTGAATCACTCCTAAATAAGTTGAAAATGAGACAAGACTGTTAAGTAAAGTATAAGCAAAACCAATGCACAAATACAGTAAGTAATATTCCAACGAAATGAAACATCAGTGACCTTTTGACGTGAGAGACTTCCTAACAAATGACTGACAGCTGTCATAGGTGAAACGGGAGTTGCAAGTCCCCAAGCCCCTAGCAATAAAACCGCATAATATTGGACAGACATACCAAGTGCCGATGGTTCCACACTTGTAACATAAAGAGTAATTAGCATAATTGGGTGAAAGCCGATTAAGCTAAAGACAATAATTGAAATGGCGATAAACAAAGAAATACCGATCGTAAAATCTTGAAAAAACGTGACCAAAAAAGTTGCTAATACATATCCAAAGCTCGTTTGGCTAACGGCTCCACTAAAAAAGCCTGTCGTTAAAAAAAGGACCGTCTCTTTTTGAAACAGCGGAACCGTCGTTTTAATATAGTGCTTTCCTTCAGTAAACAAAACATTTCGTTTCTTGTTAATTAATAACCAGACTGTTGGGAATAAAAAAGCACTTATAATTACTATTGTCGGCATGCGAAGCCCCGTGATCGAATCAAAAATAAAAACAAAAACGACCATCGCGATTAACAATAAAAACAATTCAATGATTTTTGTCCACTGAACGACGGTTCGTTCTTCCTCCTCTTTTGTTACAGCGATTTCGCTAAGAGAAGTATTTGCTTCAATTTTTTTATGTTCCCTCCAATCAATAATAATACTAACGGTAAAGCTAATTGCAACAAATCCTAATAAAAATGGTAAAGCAGATACCCATTCAAGCTGCAGTTGATTTGTCACTAACGCCATCGCTGCGAAAAAAGGAGACCACATAATCGCATTCGCAAATCCTCGGATGAGCGCAGTCGTTATAATACGTGGTGAAGACACAATTGGGTTATCTGAACTTAAATAGTAAAAAATTGAGACGGCCCCCATATTTAAAACGATTGCCATTCCATGGGTCAACAGTTGCGTCACCGCTGCAAAAATAGTTGGACGATACAAATAATGAATATACAGACCCTTCAACGCTTCAATATATTGCTCAGACTTAACCGTAATACCAAGAAGAGGAACAGAAACGAACAAAGCAACGAGTGTATGATTAATCGTGACGCTTTCTATCCAAATAGTAAAACTACTTTTTTTCACTAATAAAATAAAGGTGGCGACACCGAGCATCGTAAGAGACATATATTTAATAAAACCATCAATCTCGATTAGTAGGATAAGGACAACCGTTAACAAATAAATACCGATTATGTGTTCCATAATCGGTATCATCGTAAATTGTCCAATCAGATACAAGAACGTTATCCCTAAGATAAGAAAGCTTTGAAGCTGTGTCGGTATGCGTATATGTCCCAAGGTGTGTCGTTCCTTTCTATCGTTCGTTCTTGTTATCGATAAAGAGTAGCGTACTATAAAGCACTTGCATAGTTGGGGTGGCTACCCCTAGTTGTCGACCTTTCTTAACGAAGTAACCAGCTAATGAATCAACTTCCATCCTTTTCTGCTCGAGACGATCTTGCAGCATAGACGGCTTATGTTCCCTAGCAAATTCTGCTTGGCGAAATACGACATCTACCATTTTTTCCCCTAATGGAATGCCAAGCTCATTTGCCACTTTTAACACTTCT
>DKGN01000098.1 GCA_002453275.1 Caryophanales bacterium UBA6769 | reverse complement strand
CCAGATGGCTATACAATGGCAGCAGGTATGGGGACGACTTTATATTCAATAAATCCGCACATTGATTTAATTGACAATGGTCCTGATGACTTTACGTTAATCTCAAGTATTTTCGAATATCAATTTGTCATTGCCGCCTCATCTGATGCGCCGTTTGAAAATTTCGAGGAAATGATTGAGTATTCGAAGGAAAATGACTTAAAAATTGCTTCGACTTCACTTACTACGAGTATTTTTTCCGAATTAATTAACCAAGAGGAAGACTTTGATTTGAAATGGACGAGGGTCGACTATGATGGTGGTGGGGAGGCACTTGCGGCGGTGTTGGGAAATCATGCAGACTTAATCATTGATGCCCCATCAGCAATGTTAGGTTCTGAAGAAGCCGGCGATATTAAGATCTTGGCGGTATTGCCGGAATCAAGAATCGCCGCTTTCCCTGATACACCTACTTTAAATGAATTTTATGAGTCACTTTCTTTGAGTGCCATGATTGGATTAGGAGGTCCAAGTGGATTGGAAAAAGATGTGATTAATAAATGGGATGAAGTTATTGAAAAGACACTCGAAGATCCAGATTTAATTGAATTTGCTGAAAAGAATAGTTATACGATCGTTGCAAAATCCCAAGAGGAAGTGCAAGAGTATTTCGATAAGCAGAGGGAGCAATTTGGAGAAGTGATCGATAGGGTTGTAGATTAATAGAGACAAGTCGAGGTGTCAAGTTTGGGCTGAAAGTTATTTAAGGATTAAGAAAAGACCCGCCTTAAAAGGCGGGTTGTTAGTGATAATTTAAGGATCGGAGATGAATAGATTGTCTATAACAGAAGGGGAAGTCCTTTGGTTACCATCGGAACAGTTTCAAAAAGACTCTGTCATGGCTAAGTTTATGCAGTGGGTGGAACGGGAGAAAAAAGTGTCATGTGAGACATATGAAGAGCTCTGGGAATGGTCTATAACAGAAATTGAGTCTTTTTGGGAAAGTGTTTGGGAATTTTTTGATGTGAAATCTTCAACTCCGTATGAAACAGTCTTGATAGACAGAGAAATGCCAGGCGCTAAATGGTTCTCTGGAGCAAAATTAAATTATGCGGAACATATTTTTAAGAACAAAGAAAAAGGGAAAACGGCTCTTTACTTTCAATCGGAAACGACTCCACTGACTGAAGTGAGTTGGGATGAATTAATGGAAAAGACGGCATCTGTAGCTGCTTATTTGAAAGGTATTGGCGTTAAGAAGGGTGACCGAGTTGTAGGCTATTTGCCGAATATTCCAGAAACGTTGATTGCATTTCTAGCGAGTGCGAGTATTGGCGCGATATGGTCTAGTTGTGCACCAGAGTTCGGTAAAGGAAGTACGTTAAGTCGTTTTCAACAGATCGAACCTAAAGTATTAATTGCTGCAGATGGTTATCAATATAACGGGAAAAAGTTCGACAGAATGAAGACGATTCAAGAGATTGAAGCAGAATTACCGAGTGTTGAAAAAACAATCATTGTTCCTAACTTAAATGAAAATCCGAATAAAGACGGTTTTAGAAATGCGGCGATTTGGGAGTCGGTCATTCGGCAACAAGCTGAGCTTGACTTTGAACAAGTCCCTTTTGAACATCCATTATGGATTGTTTATTCTTCTGGGACAACTGGTCTTCCAAAGTCGATGGTTCATGGGCATGGTGGTATTTTACTAAATCAATTTGCAACACAGAGTTTACAAGGGAATTTAACTGCCGATGATCGAAATTTTTACTTTACAACTACTGGGTGGATTGTTTGGAATAATTTAGTGAGTTCGTTGATTACGGGGGCGCAAATTATTCTTTATGATGGAAGTCCAAGCTTTCCTAATCTATCTGTTCTTTGGCGTTTGGCGGAAGAGACAAAAGCCACATCATTTGGGGCAAGCCCCACTTACATTGAGCAATGCATGAAGGCTGGACTCGAGCCAGGCAAGGAATTCGTATTGGAGAAACTAGATAAAATGAGTTGTACAGGGTCTCCTCTTTCACCGGCAGCTTTTCGTTGGATTTATGAACATATAAAAAGTGATATTTGGCTTGCTCCAGTAAGTGGTGGGACTGACATTTGTGGTCCGATTGTCGGAGCAGCTCCTATTGTCCCTGTATATTTCGCCGAAATGTCGAACCGATGCCTCGGTGTCAGTGTTTTTGCTTTCGATGAAAAGGGGGAACCGGTTGTCAATGAAATGGGTGAAATGGTGATAACGAAACCATTACCATCGATGCCACTCTTTTTCTGGAATGATCCAAATAATGAAAAATACTTGGAAAGTTACTTTGATGTGTATCCAGGCGTTTGGAGACATGGAGATCTTCTTGAAATTACTGACAGAGGCTCTGCTATTGTATATGGTCGTTCAGATGCGACAATTAACCGAATGGGTGTAAGAGCAGGTTCAAGCGAAATTTATAATGCTGTTGAAGCGTTATCTGAAATTCAAGATAGCTTGGTTGTTGATCTTAGTGGATATAACAGGGAACACTATATGCCGCTATTTATTGTATTACGTGATAGAGAAGACTTAACAGATGAGCTGAAGCGGAAAGTTAACCAAGTGATAAAAAATGACGTTTCTCCTCGGCACCTTCCAGATGAGATTATAGCAGTTTCAGCAATACCGAGGACGTTAAGTAATAAAAAAATGGAAATTCCAGTAAGAAAAATTCTTCAAGGTGCGTCGGTCGAAGAAGTTGCGAACGTAGATACAATGCAAAATCCGGAATCCATTCAATTTTTTGTCGATTTTGGGGTTTCTTTGAAATAACCGTTCTAATGCATACTTTTAAAAAATTAATAGTCAATTGAAAAGCATGACGAATGAATTATAAACCAATTGATGACTTGGCTGAAGAAGGCTAATTCGTGAAAGGGCGTGCTAGTCTTCTTTTTTTGTGATTTCTTTAAGTATTCATAAGGTACAAAGGTCACATACGAAAAGGCTAAATAAGCAATAGAACGTATATTCGCTAACTTACTGGTCATTTTTAAAACCTAGTTGTGGTAAAATTTTACAATTAAGGACGAAAAAATCATCCATTTTTAGATCAAAAGTATGAATAAGGGCTAAATCAACTGGTTCAAAAAACTCAAAACTAGGTGAAATGAATGTATATTGGTCTAAGAATAACTACTCTTGTTCATGGTTAACAAATCTATTTTAATTGGTCACTGAGGGGTTAATCACGTTATAAGACCTAAAGCTTATACGGGAAGTAATCTATAAGTGTTGGGTTCCGTCGTGATAAAAAATTAAAAGAGGTGGTTATTCATTGTTTAGAAGGTTGTCTACGATGGCTTTAATTCTTATGCTATCATTCTATCCGTTAGTTACTTATGCAGAGACAACAACAGATGTTGACACAGACATACAACCGAGTGAAGAAGATGTCGATGTCACAGCTGAACAGCAAGAAGAATCTGATGAGCTAGCTAATGAGGAAGTTGAAGAAGACTCGGAGGAATCTGAGGAGTCTAATGACTCTAATGACTCAGAGGAAGCAAATGAAGGAAAGACGCGTTCAAGTGAAGAAAACGAAGAAAATGTAGAAAATGAAAAAAGTATTCAAACTGATGAGGCATCTTCTGTGAACATTCAACAAGAAGCTGATGATGCTGATGAAGATTTGGATTTGACGGACGTATATGGTAGAGCTGCTGGTGACATTACTTACGATTTTGCTAAAGGTCATTATGTGCTTGAGGTACGAGTTGGGCTCAGAAACTTCCATACTACTCAAACGATTGAAAACAAATGGGTTGCCTTTACGTTACCGGACGGTGTATATGTGCCGAATGTAGATGGAATTCCAAATGGTTTAGTTCCAGTATCCATTGCTGGAAAATCAGCGTTAGCGGCTAAAATCCCTGATGTTCAAGGCTCTAGTGACGGATATGTAAACTTAGAAATTCCACTAGCCGGTGAAGATAACGATAATGATCCACACGTGAATTTATATTTACTAGATGTTGATGTTGAGGCGGGAACGTATTCAGAAGTCGGTCAACTTAAAGGTCATAGAGATATTGATTTCTCAACAATGCAAGAAACACCAGAACTTGAACTAGACGGTGCGATTACGGGTTCAACAGAATATGATGAGGAAGAGCTTTACCATTTCCTAAACGTAACAGTTTCAGCAGAAAATACATCATACGACAATGTAGACGATCTGTATGTTGGGTTTGAGCTGCCTGAAGGTGTGCGGGTTGTACAGGATGACAATACACCAGCTGATCTAGAGATTCTCAACTTAGATCTT
This sequence comes from Caryophanales bacterium UBA6769, assembly GCA_002453275.1. Taxonomy (GTDB): domain Bacteria; phylum Bacillota; class Bacilli; order Bacillales; family UBA6769; genus Pueribacillus. The sequence continues at coordinate 2,806 of DKGN01000098.1, read as the reverse complement.
GGAGAGCGAGAAGCAGCAGTTAAGCTTCCAGCGTTAGATAGAGATGGACAAGGCGAAGTGACGTATCGTATTCCGGTTGTAGGTATTTCTGATGCGGTCGTTAAATCTAATTCAATTACTACATATCGAATCGATGAGAATGGATATGAAGTTATTGGAGCATTTGACGGTCAAATTAACGTTGATTATTCCGCGATGAATTTGGAATGGCACTTTACTGGTAAAAGTGAAGTTATTCCGGATTATCCTGGTGTAGAAGGAAACCAAGCGGGCTTTCGTTTTAGTTATCAAGTGAAAAATCTTGATATTAATGATGTGGAACAAGTGAAGCTTGAGTTTAATGTTCCGAATGATATTACAATTATCAAACCAGAGTATGTTGGTGGCGGTGTCGATGTTGACTGGGATGGAAATACGGCAATTGTTGACATCGGCGATCTTCGTGGTGCATCTGGATACGAAGGTTATTTTACAGCGATCGGAGAAACGAATAAGTCATTGGCCGAACTGGAAGAGTTGGAAGTGACAGTTACTTTGTATCGCGATGGGGATGCAGTTGTAGAAACATTAACAATTCCATTTGTCGAAGGTTCTTACGATGATGACGTACTCGACCCAGGTGATGGCGACGATGATGAGAGTACACCAGGAGACGGAGACGGAGACGGTGATGGAAGCACACCAGGTGATGGAAACACACCAGGTGATGGAAACAACAACGGCGATAATGGCAATGGTGGAGGAAACAATACAGGAAGCGGTAATGATAATGAAGGTGGCGAACAGTCCGATTCAGGTTCAAATGATGGTTCTGAAACGACTGGCGGCGAAACATTACCAAAAACAGCAACACAGATGTACACGTTCATGGCAATTGGCGCTATGATAACAATCATGGCAATTGCTTTGCTTCTATTTAGAAGAAAAAGTGTGACCGAATAAAGCGATTCAATCAGGTGGATAATCTTCCACCTGATTTTTTTCTCGAATTATGCAACGATTGCCGATGAGGCTAGAGCGCCTGTAAAACTCAACTAGCGTTGAACAGCACCCCGATTGCTAGATACTATAAATATCTGGCGGTGCAGTTTTTTTGATTAATCAAACGTTTAATTAACTAGGATTTTTGCTGTGGTAGCGGTGAAAAACATCGATAGGCACGAATAAGCCTACTTTTCCATGTTCATCATGGTGAAGGGTGGCGAAGACTATTCCAATGACTTGGCCTTCATCATTTAGGACTGGACTGCCACTATTACCCCGATAGACGGGTGCATCCATCATGACGACATCTTCGTCCCATGTTCGTAACTTTGTTTTCTCAATGATTGTGCCTTCATTTACGATCCCTTGAAAACGCAATGGATTCCCGATAAATGTAACGTGTTCATTTGGATGTGGAGTCATTTTATCTGCAAGGGGTAGAGATGGTAGCTGTTCTTCATCGGTTTCTAAAATGGCGATGTCAATCTCTGGATATGTATGTACGACGTTAGCGTTAAATGGGCCATCATCGGGAAAGGCGACGGTTACTTTGTCATGTCCTTCGATGACATGGTAGTTCGTGACGATAATGCCATCACTAGAAATAGAAAATCCTGTTCCGCGAGAATCGTCTGCAGCGATGACAACGACTGCTTTTTTGTATGTTTGGATATTTTCTTGCTTCGATAAGTGTATCGATGTCTTGAGAAATTTGATCGCAGGGATGGAGAATTTTTCAGGTAAAAAGGCGATTGCGTTCAAGACCATACTGAAGGCAATGAACCAAAAAATCCATTTTGGAAAGGGGCGTCTCGGCTTTTGATTCGTGTTTCCTTTTGCTGCATCAAGCAATGCCTCCCGTTGTGCTTCCAAAACGAGTTTTTGTAATTCTTCATCTGTTAGTTCTTCATTTTTATTTTGGTCGTCCACTTGTTCCCAGCTCCCACGCGTGACATTTCTTCTTATCATACCGCGTTAGTTTACAAATGAAAAATAGTTCGCGAAAAATAACAGAATATTCTTTACTTATTAAAAGGCATGAGGTAATATTATATACGAACATACATTCTGTAAATTGTAAGGGAGGAATTCATTTGATTGATCATGATCAATTATTTAAGCGTTTAATCGGAACATTTTTCGAGGAATTTATGCTACTTTTTTTGCCGGAAGCGAGTGAAGCGATTGATTTTTCTGAAGTGACTTTTTTGCAACAAGAAATTTTTACAGATTTAACTGAAGGAGAAAGGAAAATTATTGATCTGTTAGTGAAGACGAAGCTACATGGAGAAGATGGGATGATTTTAATCCACGTAGAGCCCGAGTCGTATGCTCTAAAAAACTTTAATGAACGAATGCTTGTCTATCACAACCGTTTGTTTGAAGAATATCAAATGCGTATTTTACCAATCGCCATTATGAGTGATGCTAGGAAGATAGAGGAAGATGATAATGTTGTCCACCAATTTCCCTTATTCGAGGTCTTACGATTTCAGTTCGTGAAAATTCAACTTAATCAGAAGCATTGGCGCGAGTATATTGGTCAAGACAATCCCGTTGCAGCCGCTATGCTTAGTAAATTGGGGTATACTGAAGATGAACGAGTTCAAGTTAAAAAGGAGTTTCTTCGTATGCTCGTTCGACTCCAACTTGATCCTGCTAGAATGCAATTAATTACTGGTTTTTTTGAAGCGTACTTACAGCTAACCCCTGAAGAGGACAGAAGATTAATGGAGGAGATTCACATGTTACACCCAAAGGAAAAAGGTGACGTAATGGAACTTATGACGTCTTGGGAGAAGAAAGGTTTAGAGAAAGGTTT
>DKGN01000142.1 GCA_002453275.1 Caryophanales bacterium UBA6769 | reverse complement strand
TTTGAACTGGTGGTCTCGTAAATAAATCTTTCGATGAAGGGTAAATAGGTGCTAACGGTGAGAAAAATGGAACGCCGAACGATGAATAGGAAGCTGCATAAACAAGAAGAATGACAGCACATAATGACAGCCCAAAAAAGCCCAAAAAATTTGCTGATAGTAGCAGGATGAAGCGTGTAATTCGTACAGCAATATTAAAGCCGATATCAGGGATCGTAAACGACGCCAATCCTGTAATGGCAACAACAATCACGAGAGTTGGACTTACGATATTTGCTTCAACAGCTGCTTGACCGAGAATAATCGCACCAACAATTCCAATCGTTGGGCCAATAACGGTCGGAATGCGGATTCCCGCTTCACGCAAAATTTCAAATGTAACTTCCATCAACAATATTTCCCATATCGCCGGAAAAGGAATACGCTCCCGCGAAGCAGCGATTGCAAGCAACAAATCGGTCGGAAGCATCTCTGGATGGAACGTCGTCACCGCAATATAAAGCCCTGGGGCGAGCAACGTAATCATGAGACCAACCAAACGAATGATTCGAAGATAGTTTCCAGAAACCCAGCGCAAATATTGATCTTCTGCCGTATGAAATAACGTCCAAAATGTAATTGGAACAATTAATGCTAATGGCGATCCTTCCATTAGTAGTACGACATGACCTTCACGTAAAAATGAAGCGGTACGATCAGGACGTTCTGTCGTCATCGTTGCAGGGAGCAATGAGTACGGCTTATTTTCGAAAAGATGTTCTAAAATAGTCAAATCAAGAACAACGTCGATATCAATTTCGTTGACTCGTTTTTTTACATTACGCACAATGTCATCAGCAGCAATATCCTTTATATACATTAAGGTAACTTCCTGCGGTTCCCGCTTCCCAACAGTCATCATCTCGCACATTAAATCAGGATCTTTTAATCGTTTGCGTACGAGTGACCGATTCGTTGAGGCAGACTCGTTAAACGCCTCCATAGGCCCTTTGACAACAATTTCATTCGTCGCTTCCGAAACCGGACGTACTTTGAAGTCTTCCGTTTCAACAACGATCCCTTCATATTCATCCTCGATTAAAATAACCGTGTTGCCTCTAATTAGCTCATTCACGAGATTTTCTACTTTATTAACTTTCTCACCTGTAGAAACCGTTAAAACTTGTTCAAGAATAAAGGTCGCAACGTCCTCCTCATGCGGAGTGCGAACGGTATCGCTTACTAACGGTTTAATAACTTTAGATTCAACAGATTTTGTAAGTGCTGCACCTTCTACGTAAAAAATAACCGCTTCTTTTTGTAAAAAAGAAATATAAATGTCGCGAACTTTCAATGAATGATTTTTCGGATAATGAAAGATTGTTTTTATTTTATCGGCGTTAAACTCTAGATGATTAGTTAATGTGTCCATAAGCATCCCCACACGTTGTAATGTTTCTATTGTTTTCCGCCACTGTAAAAAATATGCATATCCCGACATTTTTAAACATTTGTTGACAATTTGAAAATTGATTGTCATAATAACAGGAACAATTAAATTCTTTACCTTTAAACAAGTCCAGTGAGGCTTATAAGGTTAACCGAACGCTACTTCATCTATGTGCGTTCTGCATCGCTATGGGATCTGTATGCACCTTGCCAATCATTGGACGAGGTGCTTTTTGTTTTTAAAATAGTGATGGGAGAGGTTAGGATGAAGCAAAGAGAAATTCAAGTTGATGAACGGTTACCATTGTTACAAAGCTTGCCATTAAGCCTTCAACATTTATTTGCCATGTTCGGATCGACAGTATTAGTTCCGATTTTGTTTGGTGTTGATCCTGCAATTATTCTACTTATGAACGGAATTGGTACGCTTTTATACATTTTTATTACGAAGGGGCAAATACCAGCTTATTTAGGTTCAAGCTTCGCTTTTATTTCACCAGTCTTTGCTGTGCTCGATAAATATAACGGTGTAGAAGGATATAGCTATGCATTAGGAGGGTTCCTTGCTGTAGGAATCGTACTTGTTATCGTTGGCTTTATCGTTAAAATTGCAGGTACAGGTTGGATTGACGTTATCTTCCCTCCAGCAGCAATGGGGGCGATTGTCGCGGTAATTGGTCTGGAGCTTGTCCCAGTTGCAGCGGAAATGGCAGGACTAATTAAACCAGACGATGCACCTGCTACGTGGGCACCCGATTCTAAAGTAATGATGGTTTCATTGCTCACGTTGTTATTAACGATTGTTTTTTGGGTAACACTTCGTGGCTTCTTAAAGATTATTCCGATTTTATTGGGGATTATTTCCGGTTATACGATTGCTTATTTCTTCGGTATACTTGATTTGAAAAGCGTTCAAGAAGCAGCATGGCTTTCTCTACCGACATATTATGGCATTAAATTTAATTGGTCTGATATTTTAATTAGTCTACCAGCGGCTCTCGTACTTATCCCTGAACACATTGGTCACCTCGTCGTAACTGGTAATATCGTTAAAAAAGACCTTATGAAAAAGCCTGGACTAGATCGCTCGTTAGCAGGGAACGGAATTTCAACGATTATTTCTAGCTTTCTTGGCTCAACGCCAAATACGACTTACGGGGAAAACATCGGTGTACTCGCGATTACACGCGTATATTCAACATGGATTATCGGAATTGCTGCAGTAATTGCAATGTTCCTCTCCTTCTTTGGAAAGCTTGCAGCCTTGATTTCATCTATTCCGACACCAGTGATGGGTGGAATTTCACTTCTTTTATTCGGGATTATTGCAGCAAGTGGTATTCGCATGCTCGTAGAGTCAAAAGTAGATTACAGTCAAGCCCAAAATCTCATTCTCACATGTGTCGTGCTCGTTATCGGAATTAGCGGAGCAACCGTGAACATCGGCACTGTAGAATTAAAAGGAATGGGCCTTGCAACAATTATTGCCATTCTATTAAGCTTATTCTTTAAATTATTAGAAGTGTTGAATCTCTCAAATGACTAACGATGACACAAGAAACCCGGTATGCACACACTGTGCTTACCGGGTTTTGATTTTTAATTAAGAAGTAATCCCACGATCAATCGCATTGTAACGACGGTTGTTTGTGGCAATGATGTAAATTAAGAACGCCCAGATGAGAACGGCGATAACGGAGCCAATGTTGAATATTCCTTTTTCCGCTGTCCACATGATCGAGTAACCGACTGAGCCTGCTAATAATGAATAATAGATGAATGGAAGTAACGTTTTCCGAATGACGTGTCCTTCTTTCCCAAGAAGACCAACGACTGCAGATGCCGCTACGACGTTGTGTACACAAATCATAT
>DKGN01000121.1 GCA_002453275.1 Caryophanales bacterium UBA6769 | reverse complement strand
ATAGCTTGATCCACTTGAATTGGATTAATCGTCATTGATTTTGCTAATTTAGCGTACGCAATTTGTGCTTCATTCATCCGTTCTGGATAGTTACCTTCTAATAGTCCCTCCAACTCTTGTCGAGTCCAACCCATTCGCTTTAAAATCATGTAATGCGCCTCAACTAATCGTTCAGAACCTACTGTATGTCCAACGACGGCTGCACAAATCCTTTTATCTTCATCTGTCGCTGCTCCGCTAAAAAAAGTCGGCGCAGAAAGTGACCAGACACGCGACACAACACGAGCATCTGCCATAGCGATATACGTATCGGGAACTCCTCCATAATACTCTTTAATTTGCTCTAATGTTTTTTGAGTTCTTTCATCATACATTAATGTATCCCTCATTTCTTTTTTTTAATAGTAAGAATAGTATAACATTAATTAACAGATGTTTTTATTGAACGTTTTAAATTCGACACAAATAAATGAGAATCATATGGTAAAATAGCTTGGCAGAGGGAGGCTGTCTTATGAAACTAAAAAATTGGCTAGCGATCGGTGTACTTTTGGTCTTAGTTTTTTTCGTTATTTATGAGTTTGTCGATACAGATAAGGAAGAAAAAGAGAACACGACCAATTTTACTAATGAGACAGGAGAAGAGAACAATCCAATGAAAGACTTGGAAAACACAGGTTTACAAATTGGTGAAACCGCTCCAGATTTTACATTGGAAACCTTACAAGGTGAAACGACCACACTTTCTGAACATCGTGGTAAACAAGTTATTTTAAATTTTTGGGCTTCATGGTGTGGTCCGTGCAGAGTTGAAATGCCGGATATGCAAAAGTTCTATGAGGAGCATTTAGATAGTCAGGTTGAGGTTATCGCAGTAAATTTAACGCATTTCGAAAGAAAAAGCGAGCATGTTGGTGAGTTTGTTGAAGAGTTTGGACTTACGTTTCCGATTCCGTTAGATATTGATGGGGATCAACATGACGCTTATCAAGTGATTACAATTCCAACAACGTACTTTTTAGATGAAAATGGTGTTGTCCAATTAAGACATTTAGGTCCGATGACATATGAATTTATGGAAGAGAGTATCCAGTCGATGCAAGATTCATAACGCTTGGAAATAAGGTGAGCGATAGAGGTAGACAGGGTTGTGAAAACAGACAAAAAAAAGACCCTTTAAATGTGGGGGAACATTTAAAGGGCTTTGGAAAAGGGTTAACTTTATAAAAATGTAAAAGGGGGATTCAGTAATACTATCCCCGTTTTATAAAAAGTTAAACCTATTTTATTAAAAAATTAGGAGAATGTTTATGAAAAAGATAAAATTTACGTTTCTAGCTTGTTTGGGGCTACTTTTACTTTTCGGTTGTCAGGATAAATCACCTCAAAACCAAACAGAAATTCCCCAAACATTTGAAGAATTAACCCTCGATCAACTTCAAGAAAAAACTGAGCTTCCACTGAAGCTCCCGACGGAACTGCCATTTGAACCGATTGATGTGTTTGCAACGTTTGACGAATATGGTGACCTCTATGAAACTGGAAAGACTGTAGAAGAGGCTACCATTCATTATATTAAAACAGACAAAGAAGATCGATATGTTGATGTCACGATTTCGAATTTAGAACAAAACAATGAAGAAGGACAAGCTGTGGAGCTTGCCGAGGGCACGGAAGCTATATATGTTGAAGATGAAATTGGTCAACTATTGTATTGGTCTGAGGGAGATTATCATGTACACCTCGTTTATTATACGAGTGACAAAGTGAACGAAGGACAGGATCCGCTTCCTTTAGATGAGTTTATTAAAGTGGCAAACTCTTTTGAATTATATCCAACAGCCGTTAAGAAGTAACTTTAAGGTTGCACGTAAACCTATGTTCATACATATCGTTTAATGAGGTGAGTTACTAAAGAAGGAGGACACTTCAAAATGTATGAATCTTATTATCAACCACAACGACCTATGTACAGGCAGAGAATAACTAAGCAACAAGCCCAAGAAATTGCCTTGCAACGGATACCAGGTAAGGTTTTACATGTTGACTTGGATTTGGAAAATGGTGTCATGGTTTACGAGGTTTATATATTAACTCAAGATAACCGAATCTTTGAAGTTGAGGTTCTTGCACGGTCAGGAAGAATTTTAAAAATTGAAGAGGAAGATTTTGATTAATAGTTTGTTATTTACATCAATGTATAAGGAAAAAGACGAAGGAAAGCAACTTGCTTTTCTTCGTCTAATTTTATTCTTCTTGATCAGTTAAAATGATAGGACCTTCTTTCGTAATGGCAATCGTATGTTCATATTGTGCGGAAGCTTGGCCATCCACTGTTCTCGCAGTCCAGCCATTATCGTCCATTTGACTGAAAAATGTTCCAAGATTAAGCATCGGTTCAATTGTAATCGTCATGCCCTCTTTTAGACGGGTTCCCTTTCCAGCGATACCGAAGTGTGGAATGAGTGGTTTTTCATGAATTGTTGGTCCAATACCATGTCCTGTAAAATCACGGACAACAGAGACATTCTCATTCTCCGCAAACGTT
>DKGN01000077.1:4709-5291 GCA_002453275.1 Caryophanales bacterium UBA6769 | reverse complement strand
GAAAACATTGAAGTTTCAACACACGGACAAAGCGTTTCGTTTGAATATATTAAAGAACAAAACCCTGATTACTTATACGTCATTGACCGCGGTGCTGCGATTGGTGAAGAATCGTCTGCAAAACAGGTCGTGGAAAATGAATTGGTAGAAAGTACGAATGCGTACAAAGACGATAACATTGTGTATCTCGATCCGAACTATTGGTACTTATCGGGTGGCGGACTTGAGTCTGTTCAAGAAATGATCAAAGAAGTGGAAGAAAGCGTTAAATAAATATGGCTTAAGACTAAGACGTCATCAGTTATTTTGATGGCGTCTTTTTTGTTGTAAAGCTTGGGTTAGGCTAAGCAATTAATTAGTGAAGTCCTATTTCGCCTTACACCTTGCAAAGCGATGTATATCGCTATACAATGTTACTAAGTAAAATGAAAGGAATCGAAAATACATGGACAAAGACATGATAAAAGGAAGTATTGATTTATTGCTTTTGTCACTAATTGCTCAACGTGACTCATATGGGTATGAAATAACAAAAACATTAAAGCAATTAAGTGAGGGATCATATGAAATGAGCGAAGGAAC
>DKGN01000077.1:0-4540 GCA_002453275.1 Caryophanales bacterium UBA6769 | reverse complement strand
ATATGAAATGAGCGAAGGAACATTGTATCCGGCTTTAAGACGACTTGAAAGAAAGATGTGGGTTAGTTCTTATTGGAGCGAAGCTTCAGTTGGAAGACGCAAATATTATAAAATTACAGACTTGGGGAAAAAGGAGTTAGAAAAGAAGCGTAGTCATTGGGATTTTATTACCAATTTGGTAATAAAAAGTTCGGAGGGATTGGGTGAAATCTAAATTTAATCGTTATGTAGAAGAAATACTTTGCCAAATGGAATGTAAAAAAGAAGCAAAAGAGGATTTATATGAGGAAATGATGAGCCACCTCGAATTGTCACGTACTGACTTGATTAAAGAAGGAATGAGTGAAGAAGAAGCAGAGTTGAAGGCAATGGAGCTTTTTGGCCCAAAAAGGGAGATCAGTTTTCAAATCCAACAAGCTTTTTTTCCTTACCGAAAACAGCTCATGCTAACATTGACGTTTTTGTCATTTTTTTATGTTGTGACTGTTTATTTGTTTGCTTTGTTTATCGAAGGGGACGCTTACCTCGGTTGGTTTACTTTTTCGGTGTGTATCCATACGGTTCTTTTACTCACGGCTCTCAATCAAATTATTCGATCCAATCGAAGGCGTTGGATAATCGGTTTACTCATCACGCACCTTCTTACTAATCTCTATGGTTATGTGATTGTATCGACGTTTGAGGTAGTGTATTTGCCATTAATCCTATTGAACTTGTTGATTATTTTTTTAGCGCTTTTGCTAGTTTATCAAACAACAATTTATGATGAATTAAGAAAGGAAACAAACTTTTCACGTCGAATGAACCTCACCTCTGGTGTTCTTACTTTTGGCATTACTTTATTCTTTCTGTGGGTAGGGCTAATAATGTTTAATGGATTTCATCCATTCATGTTGCTTTTGGTCGTGCCTTTCACTTTATGGGGATTTTCCTTCTTTGAGGAATTGCTGCAAAGATGAAAATGAGAAACGTCATGGTTTCTATCAAGCGATATACTTACAATGTAAGGGAAAGAATCAACACTAACAAACTTTCCTCGTTTAAATGAGATTCATAATTTATTTGATAGGTGCTTTGAGAAAAGGCAACCGAACGTGGATAGGACCGAATTACAGAAGGTCTCTATGTGAAATTATACAAATAAACAAAAGGGAGAGAAGGGTTCGATGAATAAACGTGGATTGATTTCATTAGTCATGGTTGTTATTAGTATTGTTATGTTTCTTCTCATGAGAGGGCCAGATGTGAACGTATATGCAGGGATTATTATTTTTAGTTTGTTATCCATAATCGGAATTATTTTTGCAATTCTTTCTAAACATTGGGTTCCGATGACTATAGGTCTAATCTTAAATGGCGGGGTGCTCATTTTTACATTCTTATTGTTGCTAGCGACGGGAATCAGTGAATCATAAAAATGAATCAAGGCATAAGTTGAATTCGCACAGTCTTTATAAAATGTGTGTAGTAACCTATGATTATAAAAGGAACTCTTGTCGACAAAGCGAATAGGCATAGTGGAAGACGTAACGTATGGATGGGAGGGCAAGCAATGAATGATAATACGAGGATCACAAAATTAGAAAAACGAGTAGAAGAACTTGAAAAGCAAGTAACGTTACTACAGGAACACAAGTGGGAAGGCGTAGCGAGAGAAGCAGAGCCGGTTCCTCATGAGCATGTAGCTAGGAAGCCGAAGACTAAGAAAACAGAGAAAGAACCTGTTGATCTTGAAACGTTGATTGGGAAAGTATGGCTCCCGAGGATTTTTATTTTTGTTCTTTTGATCGGAGTGATTTGGGGATTTAAGGCGGCAGTGGAAGGTGGATACTTAAATGAACAAGTGAGAGTAGCTTTAGGCTTTTCCGCAGCGCTTCTGCTTCTATTTTTAGGGGAACGTGAAAGCAAGAAATTGAGAAAGACGCTTGGACACGTGTTGCTTTCAGGTGCTATATCTATCTTAATTTTAACGACGTTTGCCATGCACATGTTGTACGGATTTATTCCAACAGGAGTTGCATTTGGATTAAATGTTATCTGGCTTGCGCTTGGATTATTTTTTTCCCATCGTCATCACTCACAGCTATTGGCAGTTCTTTCCGTTATTGTCGGAGTGCTTGTACCATTTCTAGTGGAAAGCGACAGTCCAAATATCTTATTTTTAGTCGGGTATGAAGTTTTGTTGTATAGTGTATTTCTCGTTTATGCTATGCGAAAAGGATATCTTGCTTTATATTATACGTCAGCGATTTTGCTTCAGCTTGTTTTAGCGATTACATATTTACTCATTGGTCATACAAGAGTGGCGTATGAAGAACAGCTCTGGGCATTCGGAGCACTTATTCAACATCTTCTATTACTTGGCACTTATTATCGCTGGAATTCATTTATGAAGCATCAAATGGGCTTATTGTTTGGGAGCTTTGTTTTTACGATTATTTGGTTACAATCCGTTTTCTCGATCGATGTGTATGGGCTTATTTTAGTAGGCTTTTTCCTTGTCTATGTAAGCCTATCCGCATTGTATTGGAACAATAATAAGGATAAGCAACCGATCTTTGTATCACTTGCGACCATCTCACTTATGCTTTATTTCCTATCCGCAGTTGAGCATCAGGAATGGCTTGCACCAGTGCTAATGCTTCAAGGTGTTGTGGCAACTTATATTGGATTAAAGACACAATCAAAGTTGCAATTAGGTGTAAGTTCATTCGTTTATGTCATTGGAGCTTTTTCTGCGAGCTATTTACTGATTGATGGGATTCAAAGTGTGTTTTCAGTTGGTTCATTCACGTGGTTCATCGGTTTGTGTACGTTATATGCCTTGAATTGGCTCGTGCGTGAGCATCAAGTAATGCTCGATAAATTGCTTAACAGAGCACTTAATTTAAAAGTTATCAATACTATTACATTTGTGCTTTTGGCAATTGGTAGTTTAATATTTATTACGAATGTGACCTATGTTGCAACAGAAAACTGGGACTTGCAACTTCGTCATTTTACGGCTTCCATCATTTGGATCATTTATGCAACCGTAGGTCTATTAGTTGGTGTGATCCGTCAATTAAAGCCGTTCCGCGTATCAGCAATGATTTTACTCTTTATTACGCTTGTGAAAATTGTCATTATTGATTTACCAGATTTATCCGTGCCTATTCGGGCGGCATTGTTTATCGGGCTAGGTATTGTCGGTCTTGGCATGTCTAGGTTACTTTACAAAAAGTAAAACAGGGTCAATAATAGTTTACAAGTGTCTCTGGATTAAACACTCTATTGACGGTAGACAACCTAAGATTTAAAATAGATTTAACAATTTAAAATGAGAAGTGAGTGGTATTCAGATGAGGAGTAATATGATTAAAATTGGAGTCGATCGGGCTCCACACCGTAGTCTTTTATATGCAACAGGGAAGGTAAAGCCGAATGATTTAGAAAAGCCATTTATTGGCGTTTGTAACTCGTATATCGATATTATTCCTGGTCACGTTCATTTGCGAGAGTTCGCAGATGTTGTAAAGGATGCCATAATTGAGGCGGGTGGCATTCCTTTTGAATTTAATACAATTGGTGTCGACGATGGGATAGCGATGGGGCATATTGGAATGCGCTATTCATTGCCGAGTCGTGAACTCATTGCAGACTCTGCTGAAACAGTCATTAATGCACACTGGTTTGACGGTGTATTTTACATTCCAAATTGTGACAAGATTACACCAGGCATGCTGATGGCAGCCGCTCGCACGAACGTTCCTTCCGTTTTTGTATCAGGTGGTCCGATGGAAGCAGGTGTCAGTTCGACAGGGAAACAAATCTCTTTGACATCTGTATTTGAAGGTGTTGGCGCGCATAAATCAGGACAAATGTCTGCTGATGAATTATTAGATATTGAAATGAATGCTTGTCCAACATGTGGCTCTTGTTCAGGTATGTTTACAGCAAATTCTATGAATTGCTTAATGGAAATGTTAGGAGTCACATTGCCTGGAAACGGAACGATCGTAGCGACGAGTGAAAAACGCAAAGAGTTAGTTTACGAGGCGGCGAAACAATTAGTCCGCATGATTAAAGAAGACGTCAAGCCACGTGATCTTATTACGAAAGAAGCGATCGACGATGCATTTGCACTTGACATGGCTATGGGTGGTTCGACAAATACAGTACTCCACACGCTAGCGATTGCAAATGAAGCGGGGATTGACTACGATTTGGCAGATATTAATAAGGTTGCTGCAAAAGTTCCGTACTTGGCAAAAATTATGCCGGCATCTGATTTATCAATGGACGATATTAATAAAGCTGGCGGAGTAGAGGCCATTATTAATGAACTAACGAAAATTCCCGGGGCTATCCATCCAGAACGAATGACAGTTACAGGGAAAACGATGGGTGAACTTGTAGAAGCGCATGAAATTACGAATCCTGAAGTCATCCGCACAAAAGATAATCCGTATAGTCCAGTTGGAGGCTTGTCTGTCCTATACGGTAACCTTGCTCCAGAAGGTTCGGTTATTAAAGTAGGTGCTGTTGATCCATCGATTAC
>DKGN01000068.1 GCA_002453275.1 Caryophanales bacterium UBA6769 | reverse complement strand
AAGAAGTGCCAAAAATTACGGCGGTTTGTGCACAATTACATAACGCAGCTTTTACGCAGTTTTGTAAAAAAATGCCTACATTACATGAGTTAAAAGAGAAATTAAACGTTGCCTTAATTGAGGACCCGCCGATTTCAATTCGAGAAGGTGGGATGATTCGAGAAGGGTTTAACGAAGAGTTAGATGAATATAGAGCGATTAGCGTTAATGGACGGGCCTGGATAAAAGAATTAGAACAAAAAGAAAAAAAAGCAACAGGAATACGCTCTTTAAAAATAGGCTTTAATCGAGTCTTTGGTTATTTTATCGAAGTGACAAAGCCGAATTTACATCTCTTACCTGAAGGTCGCTATGAAAGGAAACAAACGTTGACAAATGCTGAACGGTTTGTCACTCCAGAACTAAAAGAGATGGAAATAAAAATATTACACGCTGATGACGTTCTTGCTGATTTAGAATACTCATTGTTTATTCAATTACGTGACGAGGTAAAGCAACAGATTCCCGAATTGCAAACCGTGGCAAAATTAATAAGTGAAATAGATGTTATCCAAAGCTTTGCAACGATAAGCAATGACGCCCATTATGTTAAGCCGAAATTTAACGAAACTGGTTATGTGGAAATTATAGATGGACGTCATCCAGTTGTAGAGAAAGTTTTGACCGAAGCTCAATTTGTTGAAAACGACATCAAGATGGATAAAGACAGGCAAATTCTCCTCATAACAGGTCCTAACATGTCAGGTAAAAGCACGTACATGAGACAGCTAGCATTAACCGTCATTATGGCTCAAATTGGTTGCTTTGTTCCAGCTACAAAAGCGGATTTACCAATTTTCGATCAAATTTTCACGAGAATTGGTGCAGCTGATGACTTAGTCAGTGGACAAAGTACCTTTATGGTTGAAATGCTGGAAACTCGGTACGCGGTTGAAAATGCAACCGAACAGAGTTTAATTTTACTTGATGAAATTGGACGAGGAACGTCAACGTATGATGGCATGGCGTTAGCACAAGCGATCATTGAATATATTCACCATGAAATTGGGGCTAAAACGTTATTCTCCACCCATTATCATGAATTGACGATCTTAGAGGAGACGTTACCAAAATTAAAAAACATCCATGTTAGAGCAATTGAACAAGAGGGACGAGTCGTCTTTCTCCACAAAGTTCATGAAGGGTTTGCAGATAAAAGCTATGGAATTCATGTAGCCCAATTAGCTGACTTACCCCATCCCGTTATCAAAAGAGCAAAAACAATTTTGGACGACCTGGAACAATTCAGCACAGAGGATAAAAGCGATGATAAACAAAATGAACAGCTGTCACTTTTTCCAGCCCATGAAAAAGTTGAAAGCAAAATGAACGAAGAAAAAGAAAAATTGCTTCAGCAGCTTGCATCCTTAAATCTATTAAATATGACGCCCCTTGAGGCGATGAATGTTTTGTATGACATTCATGAACGCGCTTTGAATAAGACGAAAAAGAGGTGAGATTGATGGGCATCGTTGTCTTAGATGAACAATTATCAAACCAAATAGCGGCTGGTGAAGTTGTCGAACGTCCAGCCTCAGTCGTCAAAGAACTTGTCGAAAATTCAATCGATGCAAATAGCTCCATTATCAAAATTGAAATTGAAGACGGTGGGTTACAATCAATTAAAGTTACAGATAACGGCAATGGTATCGATCGAGAAGATTGCGTATTAGCCTTCGAACGGCACGCAACTAGCAAAATTAAAAATGAGCGCGACTTATTTTCAATTCGTTCACTTGGCTTTCGTGGCGAAGCGATTCCGAGTATTGCTTCTGTCTCAAAAATTGACATAAAAACGTGTGTTGGTGATGGACCAGGGACACATATTATCGTGGAGGCAGGAGAATTACAGGAAAATACAGTTACCGCAAGTCGAAAAGGAACAGAAGTAACAGTAACACAGTTATTTTTTAATACTCCCGCGCGGTTAAAATATTTAAAAACCGTCCATACTGAATTAGGTAACATAACGGATATTATTTACCGACTCGCTCTTGCTCATCCAGAAATCTCATTTCATTTTTTCCATAATCATAGACAAATTATAAAAACAAATGGCGGAAATGATTTATTACAAGTAGCATCAGCGATTTATGGCTTGTCGGTTGCGAAAAAAATGATCCCATTTAAAAATAGCTCGTTAGATTTCGAAATGATGGGGCTTTTAGCAAAGCCTGAAGAAACGAGAGCTTCAAGAAAATACATTTCTTTATTTGTCAATGGAAGATACATTAGGAATTACACATTAGCAAATGCCGTTATTGCTGGTTATCATACATTGCTTCCGATTGGAAGGTTTCCGATTTCTGTCATCCATATTAAAATGAACCCGACGCTTATTGATGTGAATGTTCACCCATCAAAGCTTGATGTACGTTTAAGTAAAGAAAAAGAATTAACCGATCTTCTGACAACGACAATTCGCGAAAGATTACAAGAAACAAATCTCATCCCAGAAATAAGAGCACAAGAAAGTGATAAAGAAGACATACACCAACAAAAGCTCGCTTTCCAATTTTCAACAAAAAATCATGTGAACAAAGAGGTCGAGCAATTTGTAAAGGATGACATTTATACTTCTAGTGACGACAGTTATAATCAATCAAAGTTTCAACCGGTTGAAACTAGCGAAGAAATAGTGAAAGAACAAGCAACTCATCTTACAATGAATGGTGTGGAGCAGTCTAAAGAGAAAGAGACAGTTCCACCATTGTATCCTGTCGGTCAAATTCATGGGACATATATTATCGCGCAAAATGATAATGGTCTTTATTTAATTGACCAACACGCAGCACAAGAAAGAATTAAGTATGAATTTTATCGTGATAAGCTCGGCGAACCTCAGAGAGAATTACAAGATCTTATGATTCCACTTACGTTAGAATTGAATCATGAGGAGGCAATTTTAGTTGAAGAAAATCTTGCACTTTTCCATGAGATAGGTTTATTTTTTGAACAATTTGGAGATAAGGCATTTATCGTTCGTTCTCATCCAACATGGTTTCCAACTGGAAAAGAAGAAGAAACGATTCGAAACATCGTGGATTTCGTGCTCGAGGATAAAAAGGTAAATGTTAAAGATCTACGCGAAGATACTGCAATTATGATGTCTTGCAAGCTTTCAATCAAAGCAAATCAGTTTTTAGACAACGATGATATGTTTGCACTATTACAATCGCTTAGAGCTTGCGAAAAGCCGTACACGTGCCCCCACGGGCGTCCTGTTATGATCCACTTTTCAGCGTATGAATTGGAAAAAATGTTTAAACGAGTGATGTGACTGCATGATGAAGGAGCGATTATTAGTTATTGTAGGTCCTACCGCAGTAGGTAAAACGGAGATTAGCATCGAGTTAGCGAAGCAATTTACTGGCGAAATCATTAGCGGAGATTCAATGCAAATATATCGTGGCTTAGATATCGGCACCGCAAAAGTGACAGAAGAAGAAATGGAAGGCATTCCTCACTATATGGTAGATATTAAGGAACCAAATGAACCTTTTTCGGTCTCAGATTTTCAAAAAGAAGCGCGCCAGATTATTTCACACATTCATTGTAAGCAGAGGCTACCTATTCTTGTAGGAGGAACCGGCCTTTATATTCAAGCAATCACACATGATTATCAATTTACAAGTTTTAAAGCAGATCCGATTTTTAGGGCAAAAATGGAAGACTATGCTGAACAATATGGGAATCATGCTCTCCACGATAAATTACATATTATTGATGCTAGTAGTTATAAAAATATTCACCCTAACAATCGTCGACGGGTCATTCGAGCACTTGAAGTTCATCACGTTACGGGTGAGCCCTTTTCAAAACGACGAACTCAACAACATATAGACCCAATTTATGATACGCTTCTCATTGGGTTAACGATGGATAGAGAAGAATTATACGATAGAATCAATCGTCGAGTAGATGATATGATAGAAGAAGGTCTAATTGAGGAAGCGGCTCAATTGTATCGGCAGGGGATAAAGAACTCCCAAGCTATACAGGCCATCGGTTATAAGGAATTATTTTTATTTTTTGACGGTACTTTGTCTAAGCATGAGGCGATTGAGCTACTCAAAAGAAACTCGCGTCGATATGCAAAAAGGCAATTAACATGGTTTAAAAACAAAATGGACGTCACATGGTTTAACATGACGAACCATTCAAGTGAAAAAAAACAAAAAATCATCGAATATGTTGCAGGAAAGTTCTATTGAATAGAGAAACAGTTATAAAGAGGTTTGTGAAAAGAGGAGGATTTTCAATGAAGCAACAAGTGAATATTCAAGATCAATTTCTAAATTCATTACGGCGTGAAAATATTTTTGTCACTGTTTATTTAATGAATGGCTTTCAATTAAAAGGATTAATTAAAGGTTTTGATAATTATACCGTCGTGTTGGAGGCTGAAGGAAAGCAACAATTAATTTTTAAGCATGCGATTTCAACGTTTACACCAAGCAAGCCTGTGCAATTATCTTTAGAAGGATAAAAATACCCCATTAGGGGTATTTTTTTACGTATATAGGCGTTTGTCACACTTTTTAACTGTTTTCGTATACTGTTACCATGAATATGACTAGTGAGGTGACGCTTCATGGGTAGTACAACAGTTAAAAGAGCAAATGGGCAAATTAATATTGTATTAAATCAGCATCTGCATGAGACTTATCACTCGGAGATAGATGAAATGGACTTGTCGAAGCATTCTCCTCTTGAATTGATTCAAAAAGACTTACAAACGTTGGTCGGCATGCAAGAAATTAAACGTTTAATAAACGAAATCTATGCGTGGATCTATATTAATCAAACCCGAGGAAAAGTCGGTCTTAAGCAGGAAAAGCAAGCATTGCACATGCTTTTTAAAGGGAATCCTGGAACAGGTAAAACGACAGTTGCTCGTTTTTTAGCTAAACTTTTTTATGATCTCAATGTTTTATCAAAAGGTCATCTTATTGAAGTGGAAAGGGCTGATCTTGTTGGTGAATATATTGGCCATACTGCCCAAAAAACTCGAGAGTTAATTAAGAAAGCTCATGGTGGGGTTTTATTTATTGATGAGGCGTACTCTTTGTCAAGAGGTGGGGAAAAAGACTTCGGAAAAGAAGCAATCGATACGTTGGTCAAAGCGATGGAAGACAATCAGCATGACATCATTTTAATATTGGCAGGATACCCACAAGAAATGGATTACTTTATGTCAATGAATCCAGGTATGCCTTCCAGATTTCCAATCGTTATGACTTTTCCAGATTATTCAAATGATGAATTAATTGAAATTGCTAGACGGATGGCAAATGAAAGGGATTATTTTTTAACAAAAGAAGCCGAATGGAAAGTTAAAAACCACCTTGAACGATATCGTGCGACAAATCAATCAGCTTTTAGCAATGCTCGTTATATAAGAAATCTTATTGAACGTTCAATTCGAAAACAGGCCGTTCGCTTATTAAAAGAAGAGAATTTTAATCGTAAACAGCTCATGACATTACAGGCAGCAGATGTCCAACTAGAAGACGACGCACAACTTTGATAAGATGAGTGTAACAAAACTGCAGTGAAAGTAGGTTGTCGATTGAACGAAAAGTTTACAAAAGAAAGAGTCATACTTGTCGGCTGTGAATTGCCACAGATGAACGAAAGACACGATGAATTGATGAAAGAATTAGCTGCACTAACAGAAACGGCTAACGGGGAAGTCATTCATACCTTTACCCAGAAGCGGAATCGAATTGATTCTGCTTATTATATAGGTAAAGGGAAATTACAAGAAATTTTAGCCTTTGTAGAGAGCAGTGAAGACATTCATGTCATTATTTTTAACGATGAATTATCTGCTGGTCAGTTAAGAAACCTTACAGATTTTTTTGATTTAAAAATAATTGACCGCACACAGTTAATTTTAGATATTTTCGCTTCTCGAGCTAGGTCTAAGGAAGGACAGCTCCAAGTTGAGCTTGCACAGTTAAAATACATGTTACCACGCTTAATTGGAAAGGGAACAGCGTTGTCAAGACTAGGCGGTGGAATTGGCACGAGAGGTCCAGGTGAAACACAGCTTGAAACTGATCGGAGACACATTCGCCGGCGTATCAAATCGATTGAGGAGCAGCTTACAAAAATTGTTGAACATCGTTCCCGTTATAAGGAGCGTCGGAAAAGAAACGATGTCTTTCAAGTCACTCTCGTTGGGTATACAAACGCAGGAAAATCTACGTTGTTTAACCGATTGACAGTTGGTGAATCTTTTGAGGAAGATAAGCTGTTTGCGACGCTTGATCCACTAACGAGAAAAATGGACCTTTTTAAGCCACTAACTGTTTTACTAACTGACACTGTTGGATTTATACAAGATTTGCCAACAGAACTAATTGCGGCATTCCGCTCAACATTAGAAGAAGTGACTGAAGCTGATCTCATCCTTCATGTTATCGATGCATCCCATGAGAACTATTTTGAGCATGAACGGACAGTTCATCATTTATTACATGAATTGAAGGCAGACAACATTCCTAGAGTTAATGTATATAATAAAAAAGATTTATTAGAATCAATTTTTTATACGACTGATGATTCTATTTTAATTTCAACTTTTAATGAACATGACATTACAAAATTAATTAAGCTTATTCAGGATAAGATCCAATCGGAACTTATTCATTACACACTTCGAGTGCCTGTTCATGATGGAAGACTATTATCCTTACTTCAGTCGCGAACAATTATGGCGGATAAAACATGGCTCGAACAAGAACAGGAATTTTTAATTAGGGGACTTGCGCCAAAAAATATTGCCGATTCAATTTTTAAGCACGAATAGATTAAAGGGGAAAAATGATGTACAGCAAATTAGAATATGGAGAGAAATTACAACCTATCGTAAAAGAAATAGAATCAAAAATATTACACTTACATAAACGAATCGATGAAATTTCTGAAAGAAACCAATTTAGAGTTTTACAAGCTTTTCGTAACAATCAAGTGAGCGATTTCCACTTTACGCCCTCTACAGGGTATGGCTATGATGATATCGGAAGAGATGTTTTGGAAGAAGTATATGCTGAAATATTTGGCGCTGAAGCAGCAATCGTTCGACCTCAGATTATGTCTGGAACACATGCAATCTCATTAGCACTCTTCGGTGTTTTGCGTCCGGATGATGAGCTACTTTATATTACAGGCGAACCTTATGATACTCTGCATGATGTGATTGGGATAAGCGGTAGCAATAACGGTTCCTTAAAAGAATTTAAGATTCGTTATCGTGATGTTTCCTTGACAGAAGATGGACAAGTTGACTTTGAACAAGTGAAACAAAATATTAACGAACAGACGAAGGTCATTGGCATTCAACGATCGAAAGGGTATTCTAATCGGCCGCCGTTCACAATGAAAGATATTGCGGAAATGACAGCGTTTGTCAAAGCGATTAAAGAAGATCTTATTGTTTTTGTAGATAATTGTTATGGGGAATTTGTAGAAGAAGAAGAGCCTTGTCACGTAGGTGTAGATTTGATTGCTGGATCTTTAATCAAAAATCCAGGCGGCGGAATCGTAAAAACCGGGGGATACTTGGCTGGCAAGGAAGAATTGATTGAACAGTGTGCCCATCGATATTCAGCACCAGGAGTTGGTAGTGAAATCGGAGCAACACTCTATAGTTTATTGGAAACGTATCAAGGATTATTTCTAGCACCACATATTGTGGCCCAGGCGCAAAAAGGTGCAATTTTCACTAGTGCTATTATGAGTGAATTTGGCTATGAAGCTTATCCAAAATGGGATGAAAAACGAGGAGATCTTGTTCAATCAGTTAATTTTAGCTCAAAAGAAGAAATGATTTCATTTTGCCAAGCGATTCAATATTCCTCCCCAGTCAATTCTCACGTTACCCCGTATCCAAGCGAAATGCCAGGCTATGATGATCATGTCATTATGGCAGCTGGCGCTTTTATTCAAGGCTCTAGTATAGAGTTGTCTGCGGATGGACCAATTCGACCTCCTTATGCTGCCTACGTTCAAGGCGGTCTCACTTATACACACGTTAAAATTGCAATCTTACAAGCTCTTGACCAACTTGCTACAGAAGGCTATATTTCGTTTTAACAAAATCGATGAACCAAACGACAGGAACTCTTTCTGTCGTTTATTTATTTCCAAACGCAAAAGCATGATATGTCTTATGATGGGTAGCATATATTTGATAACATAGTAATACTTTGCAAAGAACAACTAAAATTTTGTTGGAAAGGTTTAGAGATGAATAGAAGACTGATCTCCTTTATAATTGTGATTTTGATTGCATTGTTTTTGTACGTCAATAATAAATGGATTATAGTCACAAGACATGAAGTTAACTCTGAGAAAATTGCAGCAGCTTTTGATGAACTTAAAATAATGCACTTGTCTGATCTTCATGATGCTACATTCGGAAAAAATCAAACAAGATTAATCCAACAAATAAAGAATGAGAAGCCTGATGTAATATTTTTTACAGGTGACTTCATCGACAGTAATCGCTATAAGTTAGGCAGAAGCTTAAAATTAATCGATGGGATTAAAGAGATTGCACCAATCTATTATGTAACGGGCAACCATGAAGTGGCTACGAATCGAACAAATGAAATTATCCAATCTTTACAGGCAAGAGGTGTGCATGTTTTACAAAATGGATGGAAGCATATTCGGAAAGAATCCGACTCGCTCGTAATTGCAGGAATTCATGATCCGTTAATGAATGGACTAGAAAACAAAACTGAAGCGGCAATCATTGATGAAAATATTGAAAAAGCCCTAGCAGATAGCGAACCTGCTTCATTCCGTATACTGCTATCACATAGGCCTGAATTTCTTTCTGTTTATGCTAAAAACAATATTGATCTTGTTTTTTCCGGTCATGCTCATGGTGGTCAAGTAAGAATACCATTTTTAGGTGGACTACTGTCACCAGGTCAAGGAATATTGCCAAAGTATACTTCTGGAATTATTAAAAAGCAAAAAACAAATGTAGTGATTAGTCGAGGATTAGGAAATAGCATCATGCCTTTTAGAATTTTTAACTTTCCTGAGATTATCGTCGTTACTCTAAAAACTAGCAAGTCGTAAGCTTGAAAAGCCATTAGCCTCTCAAGCTTTTTTCTTTTAATGAAAATAATTATATTAAAATAATAAATTAAAAAGCAATAACTTTACTAATATAGCGAACGTAAAATTAAAGCTTTTAAATAAAGATGTTGCATAAACATACACCATGCTTAATTTATAGGATTGTCGAATAAACATGAAGCATGTAAGAAAATAGTTTAATGTTTTATGTTTTTTCGGGTTTAAAATGTCCGCAATAGACACCATGAGTTTTGAGCTGATGAAAGGGAATATGACTTTTGCGATAACTTGTGTTTTCGGGGATTAAACAATAGGTAGGGAATTGCGAATCCCAAGTAAGGCGCCGAATAAATACTTCCTCGTTATCGATATGTTGAGCAGCTACGATTTGTCCATTAAATTCTGGTTGGCCACTTGCATGGAAGTAGATGATATCTCCATCATCGATGTCGGCGTTCCTCATAGAATCTCCTTGCATTTGGATGGCGAAGTCAGGTTGTTTCCTACCTTGGATAGGAAAATACACGTAATCAACATGTGTGGACGGAACCTTCGCTAAATCGGGAACTATCGTATGGAAGAGGGGAATAAGTATCGGTTCGTTAACAGGACTTGCTAGCTGAGTAGTCTGGTGAATTTCTTCCAAATCAATTAAGCCCGCTTTATCAAGTAACATATATAAATCAAGCTCATAAGCGTGTGCGATTTTTTTAAGAGAGTTCACTGATGGAGCGAGCACTTTACCTGTTCTTCGATTCGTTCCTAACTCTAAATCCCGAATGTAGGAATGACCTAACTTCGTTAATTCTGCTGCCTCTCGCAAAGACAGTCCCTTTTCTATTCGAACAGCCTCTAATAATTCACCAAGCGAATTGTCCAATAATATCATCCCCTTACATGTATTGTAATAAATACAAACCAAAATGTAAATACGGAACATAAACAACACGCCTGGACTTCTCCTGTGTTTAATACAACACAAGGAAGGGAAATAAAAAAAGCTGTCATAGTGAACAGCTTTTACGATATACGCTAAAGGTTAAGAAATTGCTCTAAACACACCTGTAACTTTTCCAAGTATAGTACAATTTTCTATAATAATCGGTTCAAGAGAAGCATTTTCTGGTTGGAGTCGTATGTAGCCATTTTCCTTATAAAAGCGTTTAACGGTCGCTTCATTGTCTTCTGTCATCGCAACAATAATATCGCCATTATTTGCTGTAGGCTGTTGCTTCACAATCACATAGTCTTTGTCAAAAATCCCTGCCTCAATCATGCTGTCACCCTCAATTACGAGCATAAAGGAATTATCTGATGCAAAGCTTTTTGGTAAAGAAAAATAGTCTTCAATATTTTCTATTGCAGTAATTGGTTGGCCAGCAGTAACCTTACCGATGATCGGGATACTAATACTTTCTGAGTCAGACTCTGAATCATCTTTATGTAAAATCTCAATCGCTCTTGGTTTTGTTGGATCTCGTTTGATAAATCCCTTTTTTTCTAATCGGGCTAAATGACCGTGTACGGTTGAGCTAGAGGCGAGTCCAACAGCCTCACCAATTTCTCTAACTGAAGGTGGATACCCTTTCTTTTTCACTTCATCTTTAATAAAATTTAAAATTGATTGCTGTCTTTTTGAGATTTTGAGCATATTGCACCTCTTTTCATGAAATTTCTTTGGTTAAGTATACCAAAATCGAACCTTTAATACAAACATAAGTTCTAGTTTTAGTGAATACATTATATTTGAAGTAAATCGTTGTTCCTTATGATAAAATGAAACAAGTTTCATTGATGATTAGAAAGAGGAGTTGAGTAGAAACTTGAATTCAGAACTCAATCGAATTAACACACTGGCCCAAAAGGCAAAAACAGTAGGGTTGACTGCTGAAGAAAAGAAAGAGCAGAAGCAATTACGGGAACGTTATTTAAAAAGGTTTCGATCCGCCTTTAAAAATCAGTTACAAAACTTAAAAGTTGTTGATGAAACAGGTAATGACGTTACCCCGGAAAAGCTGAAGCGCAGCAAAGCAATGCGTTCTAAAAATTGAACATCACATAAAGAGTCATTTTGTATAAACGATAATAAGAGGAGTAGATAATAGACATGAGTAATCAAATTAAGAAGTTAGCAGTCAATACTATTCGCACACTATCTATTGATGCGATTGAACGTGCTAATTCTGGACACCCAGGTATGCCTATGGGCGCCGCTCCCATGGCATATGCTCTCTGGTCGAAGATGATGGATCATAACCCCCAGAATCCGGATTGGGTAAATCGTGATCGGTTTGTGTTGTCTGCCGGACACGGTTCAATGCTTTTGTATAGTTTATTGCATTTGTTTGGTTACGGTGTGACAATCGATGATTTAAAGAACTTTAGGCAGTGGGGAAGCAATACGCCTGGCCATCCAGAGTATCGTTATACACCTGGCGTTGAAGCAACGACAGGGCCATTAGGTCAAGGAATTGCGATGGCGGTTGGTATGGCGATGGCGGAAAGACACTTAGCTTCAACATATAATCGGGATAGGTTTGACATTGTTGATCATTATACGTATAGCATTTGTGGTGATGGTGATTTAATGGAAGGTGTTTCAGCCGAAGCAGCTTCATTAGCTGGCCATCTAAAACTTGGCCGTTTAATCGTGATGTATGATTCAAATGATATATCCCTTGATGGTGAATTAAACTTGGCCTTCTCTGAGAATGTTGCACAGCGGTTTGAAGCGTATGGTTGGCAAGTCATCCGGGTTGAAGATGGGAATGATATTGATGCCATTTTAAAAGCTTTGGAAGACGCGAAATCCGAATTAAACAAACCTACTTTAATTGAAGTGAAAACGACAATTGGTTATGGTTCTCCGAACAAAAGCGGAAAATCAGACTCTCATGGAGCTCCATTAGGAAAAGATGAAGCTGTATTGACTAAACAATACTATGAATGGTCTTATGAGGAACCTTTTTATGTTCCAGAAACCGTTAAAGAACATTTCAACGAGTTGAAAGAGGCTGGCATTCAAAAGGAAAAACATTGGGTAGCCCAATTTGAGCAATATAAACAGGCTTATCCTGAACTAGCCCATCAGTTTGAAAATGCAATCAACAATACATTGCCAGCGCAATTTGAAGATCACCTTCCCGTTTTTGAAGAGGGAGAAAAGTTGGCAACTCGTGATGCCTCAAGTAAAGTAATCAATTCGGTATCGGAAGTTTTACCCCAATTCATTGGGGGGTCCGCTGATCTAGCAAGCTCAAATAAGACCTTAATGAACAAAGAAGAGAATTTTTCTGCACAAGCTTATCAAGGTCGTAACGTTTGGTTTGGTGTTCGGGAATTTGCGATGGGTTCGACATTAAACGGAATGGCCCTTCATGGTGGGTTAAAAGTTTTTGGCGCAACCTTTTTCGTCTTCTCTGATTACTTACGACCTGCAATTCGACTCGCTGCGTTGATGAGAATTCCTGTTACGTATGTATTCACACACGATAGTATTGCTGTTGGAGAAGATGGTCCTACACATGAGCCGATCGAACAATTGGCCTCATTACGGGCTATGCCTGGACTGTCAGTTATTCGCCCAGCTGATGGAAATGAAACAGTGGCAGCCTGGAGACTAGCTTTGGAAAGTGAAGAAAAACCAACAGCCCTTGTGCTAACTCGACAAGGTCTTAACACAATTGCATGTACAGCTGAACAAGCTTATGACGGTGTGAACAAGGGTGCGTACATAGTTTCAAAAAGTGAAAAACGTGAGATTGATGCACTCTTACTCGCTAGCGGATCGGAAGTAAATCTAGCGATTGAAGCACAGAATGAACTTGAGCGTGAGGGCATTTATGTGAATGTAGTCAGTATGCCTTCATGGGATCGGTTTGAAGAACAATCGAAAGAATATAAGCAAACAGTTATTCCACCGAATGTGAAACATCGTCTAGCAATTGAAATGGGCGCTTCACTAGGGTGGAGCAAATATATTGGTGAATCTGGAGACGTCCTTGCAATCGATCAGTTTGGAGCATCAGCACCAGGGGATGTTGTGATTGAGGAATACGGATTTACAGTCGAAAATGTTATGAAGAAAGTGAAGCAATTAATA
Organism: Caryophanales bacterium UBA6769; assembly: GCA_002453275.1. Taxonomy (GTDB): domain Bacteria; phylum Bacillota; class Bacilli; order Bacillales; family UBA6769; genus Pueribacillus. Next base: position 1,949 of record DKGN01000068.1, on the reverse strand, counting down.
AATCAGTAAATGTAAGTATAGGCAATTTACACTCTCCTTCTCTTGTTGAAGGGGAGTTTTTTGATCGAAGGTGAGCCGCTTTTACATACGATAAACTTTCGACGAAACTAGTGGTTTATTTTAACATATTGTGACAATGATTTTTCTGAAGATTATGTATAATGGATGTAAATTTGAAGAAGGAGGACTGTTGATGAGGCGGTATGTGATTTATTTAATGGAACAAGATGTAGCAAAAAATTATTTTGGTAAAGAAGAAATGTTATATCAATTATTCTTTGAAGCGGAAAATATAGTATCTCCCTATCATTCAATAATCAAAAAACAAATTCACTATGTAACGAAGGAATTACCATTGACGGATTTACATCAAACCCTCTTAGCAGAACTCGGACATGAAGTGCAAAGCTATGAGGCTAAGAAATCTTATGAAATTCATTTAGAGGAATATGGTAGTAAAGCCGTATTAGTGTTAAATCGTAATTATTTGTCTCTGTATTCTTATGGAGCTACTGAAGCGGAAACAGTTATTTTTGAAATCCTTCGGAAAGTTGAATCAAGTTTTCTTGCACTTGATTTTAAAAACTCTAATTATGGGTGGCTTAACCCAATTAAAAAGGCTGAACTTGTTTAACTTTTACTTACGTCGAAACAAAATAATTCGGAGACTAAAGCAAATTGTGACAAAATCCGACATATGTTTAATCATGTTAGCTTTTTATCCCTAGATTCCCTCATTATCTTATTGTACAATCGTGGAGAATTAGAGTAAAATAGTGAGGATAATTGACCAAAGAAATGCTAACTCCACTTCTTTTGGACATGTTTTATAGGGATAAGGGAGGGAATGATATGTGGATATATATTTTAGTAGGTGCCCTTTGCTTGATAGCGGGTGTCGCATTAGGCTTTTTCATTGCGCGTAAATATATGATGAGCTATTTGAAAAAGAATCCACCAATTAATGAAAATATGCTTCGAGTGATGATGATGCAAATGGGTCAAAAGCCTTCACAAAAGAAAATTAATCAAATGATGAAAGCGATGCAAAGCCAAATGGATAAATAATCCTAAGCACTCAATTTGAGTGCTTTATTTCTTTAAATAAGATGAGAGGTTTAGGCAATGAAGAAAATAATTGTGGCTTTGTTTCTTATATCGACAACTTTAGGATGCAGCCCTGATACTTGGAACAAAACAAAAAGTAAACAAACGAGTGTGGGGGAAGAAAGCAGTCAGTCTGCTGAAAAAAGTCGCTCAGCAGATCCATTGAAAAATAGTCGTTTGGAAGAAACAGTCACCGTGAATGCAGATGGACAAAAAGAAGTGACGAATGCTGATGATGTTTTAGTAGTAGCAAATAAAGAGCGAAATCTGCCTAAAGGTTATAAGCCGAAAGATTTAGTTATTCCTGATGTGCCGTTTCCATTTGAAGAAGATCTTGAAAAGAAAATGATGAGAAAAGAAGCGGCTGAAGCATTAGAAACTATGTTTAAACAAGCAAAACAAGAAAAGGTTAATTTATTTGCTCAATCAGGCTATCGATCCTTTGAAAGGCAAAAAGAAATCTTTGCTTCGAACACAAAAAGATTAGGTGGATTGGAAAATGCCAACAAAGTCAGTGCTCAGCCTGGCCAGAGTGAGCATCAAACAGGGTTATCAATGGATGTAACAAGTGTAGATGTTCAGTTTGGATTAGTGGTTGAATTTGAAGATACAATCGAAGGTAAGTGGGTAGAGGAAAATGCACATAAATTCGGGTTTATTATTCGTTATGAAAAGGGTAAGGAAAATATAACGGGGTATGATTATGAACCATGGCATATCCGATATGTAGGCAAAGAACATGCACAGATTATCAAAAAGAAAAATATAACGTTAGAGGAATATTTAACAGGGATCGAGCAAGTCGATCAATAAAACATAACGAGACTCAATATTGAGTCTCG
>DKGN01000038.1:7494-7921 GCA_002453275.1 Caryophanales bacterium UBA6769 | reverse complement strand
ATTTCATAATAAAAATTAGCGATCATTTAACAGTAGGTGGTATGTTTGGTATGGTTTTCATGATTTTGTTATTTTGGGCAACCTTTGTTTCTACTGTTACTTTTATCGTATTACGTGTCTATCATGCGCTGTTGGCTACGTTACACGTTTAGTTTTTACTCATAATGTTTTTCCAAATATATAGGTGAGGGCGGTCGTTTTCAATTGGAGCGACCGATTTTCCGTCGTCTCTACCGACCCAGACTCCAGCTGTATATTGGTCTGTTAAGCCGATAAACCACAAATCTTTGACTGCATTTGTCGTCCCCGTTTTGCCGCCGACATAACTTTTAGAAACGTAAGCTCGGCTTGCGGTTCCTGAAGTGATTGTTTTTTGCAACAATCTTCGTAATTTGTCATTTGTTCCTTTACTCCATACTTGTTTCTC
>DKGN01000038.1:6700-7304 GCA_002453275.1 Caryophanales bacterium UBA6769 | reverse complement strand
TTTCGGTTCCATTCGAAGAGTAGCTCACCCTTCGCATTCGTTACTTTTTGAATTGTGTAGCTAGGAGTGTACGTTCCATCATTGGCGAACGTCGTATAAGCGTTCGTTAACTCGACTGGATTCACACCATGAGTAAATCCGCCAATTGCACTTGCAAGGTTTTTTTCTCCTTTTAACGCATAGTCAAAAGAAAAGGGCTCAAGATAAGCAAAGCTTTGCTTTACACCTGTTTTATTCATTAAGCGGACGGCTGCCGTATTAATGGACGATATGAATGCGTTTTCAAGGGTTACTTTATTATACGAAGCGTTGCCATAATTTTTCGGGCAAAATCCATTTTTGCAAAAGTGACTTGCGTTAATGAGTTGGTTCGTTGAAGCTTTTGTTTCTTCTATATAGGGCGCAAAAACAAGCAGTGGCTTAATCGCTGAGCCTGGTTGCCTATACGTTTGGATTGCACGATTAAATTGATTACGTTTGTACTGTTTCCCAGAAACGACAGCAACGATTGAATTTACTTCGTGATCAATGATGACAACAGAAGATTCAACTTGTTTATTTCTCAGTTGTGCATTGACGGTATCGACAGCGATTGTTTGTAATG
>DKGN01000038.1:0-6529 GCA_002453275.1 Caryophanales bacterium UBA6769 | reverse complement strand
ACCACCGTGTGGGTGATCGACTTTCGAAACGTTGCTGAGCGTTCGAAAATTCGACAGCGATTGTTTGTAATGCTGGATCGAGTGATGTATGGATGCGAACTCCTTTTTCGTATAGCCATTCGTACGCTCGTTTTTCGATTTTTTTATTAATTTTTGCTTTATCTTCCTCAGTTTTTGCTTTTTGTAATTGCTTCCGATAGCCTTCTTTTTCAGCAATGAGAGCTTTAAATTCACGATAAACTACGTCTGTATAGTCAGGAAATTGATGGATTGGCTCGTGAATGTTTAATTGAATGGGGTTGTTTACTGCTTCTTCAAACTGATCTTCCGCAATATAATTTTTAGTGAGCATAGACTGTAAGATGTGCTCTTGTCTTTTCTTCGTCTGTTTTTCATTTGTAAGTGGATTGTATAAGGTCGGGTTATTTGGAATGGCGGTTAAGAAGGCGGCCTCAGCTAAAGAGAGGTGTTTGCTCGACTTTCCAAAATAAAAAAGGCTCGCCGCCTCTATTCCATACACTCCATTATGGAAATAGATTTTATTAATGTAGAATTCTAGAATATCTTCTTTTGAAAATTGGTCTTCAAGCTTATACGCTAAAAGCAGTTCCTTCAGCTTACGTTCATATTTTTTTTCGCTAGATAAAAATAGATTTCTGGCGAGTTGTTGTGTTATCGTACTTCCACCTTCTTCAATTGATTCCTTCCCAATATTGACTACTAAAGCACGCCCAATCCCTGTAATGTCAATACCTCGGTGTTCATAAAATGATTGGTCCTCTACAGCGATAAATGCGTGTAATATATTTGTCGGGATGTCTTCGAACGGTAAGTAGCTTCGTTTTTCAGCCGCATAGACGTCTTCAAAAACGTTTCCATTTTTGTCGAGAAACAAGCTGTTTTTTTCAATATTAAAATGCCTAAGGTGAATTTCTTGCTTCCACCATTCATATGGAGATATCGTTTGCTGAATCTCTTTTGTCATGCTTATGAAAGTAGAGATAAATCCGATAAATAAACTACAAATGATGAAAACACCAACACTTCTTTTCAGCATACAGCTGTCACTCATTTCATAAATGATACTTTTTCAATTTTAACACGAATCACGTTGTAACGGCGCTAATTGTAGAAAAAATCAATTTATCAATAAAGAGTTCGTAATCAAGGCACAAGTCAGTGCATACGATGGTAAAAAGCAAAAACACGAAATTCGTGAGTACTTTTCAGTGAAAGGTCCCCCGTTTATAAAAGAAATATTCCGCTTATAACAGTGGACGAGATGGCATTCATGGAGGGTGATCAGATTGGATATTTTAAACAGTGTAAAAAAGCATCGTGAAGAAGAAAATCGTTTGAAATGGGAAGGGACATTCGCGGAATATTTACAACTTTTGAGTGAAAAACCTGAAGTTGCGCAAACTGCTCATTCACGTGTGTATAATATGATAAGAGCTGCCGGTATAGAAGAGAGAGATGAGCATAAACTGTATCATTTTTTTGGTGAGGAAATATTTGGTCTCGAGGAAGCAATTGAAAGGCTTGTTGAAGAATATTTTCATCCTGCGGCCAAAAGGTTAGACGTTAAAAAAAGAATTTTATTATTAATGGGGCCTGTCAGTGGTGGTAAATCGACTATTGTAACGTTGTTGAAGCGAGGTCTTGAACATTATTCACGCACAGATGAGGGGGCCGTTTATGCGATTAAAGGCTGTCCAATGCATGAAGAGCCACTTCACCTTATTCCTCAACATTTGCGTGAAGATTTTTATGAACAATATGGGATCCGAATCGAAGGGAGCTTATCACCGTTAAATACGATGAGACTTGAAAAAGAATACGCTGGAAAAATCGAAGATGTGATTATCGAACGGATATTTTTCTCTGAAGATAAACGCGTTGGAATCGGCACGTTTAGCCCATCTGATCCGAAGTCACAGGATATTGCGGATTTAACAGGAAGCATTGATTTTTCAACGATTGCGGAATTTGGTTCTGAATCTGATCCGCGTGCTTATCGTTTTGATGGTGAATTGAACAAGGCAAATCGGGGGATGATGGAATTTCAAGAAATGTTAAAGTGTGATGAAAAATTTCTTTGGCATTTGCTTTCATTGACACAAGAAGGCAACTTTAAGGCGGGACGGTTTGCTTTAATTAGCGCGGATGAATTAATCGTTGCGCATACGAATGAAGCAGAGTACCGCTCATTCATTGCAAATAAAAAGAATGAAGCGTTGCATTCAAGAATTATCGTCATGCCAATTCCTTATAACTTGAAAGTGAGTCAGGAAGAGCGAATTTATAAAAAAATGATCCGTGAAAGTGATATGGCTCACGTGCATATTGCTCCCCATGCGTTGCGGGTTGCCGCAAAATTTTCAATTTTAACGAGGTTGAAGGAATCAAAAAAACAAGGGATCGATCTCGTGAAAAAAATGCGCCTTTATGACGGAGAAAATGTGGAGGGCTTTAATCAAATAGACGTCGACGAATTAAAAGCTGAATTTCCTAATGAAGGAATGAGTGGCATTGACCCTAGGTACGTCATCAATCGGATTTCGTCCACGATTATCCGTAAGGAAGTCCCTTCTATTAATGCGCTCGACGTGTTGCGTTCGTTAAAAGACGGCCTTGACCAACACCCGTCGATATCCGATGAAGATAAAGAGAAATATATGAACTACATTTCTGTCGCTCGACGTGAGTATGATGAAATTGCAAAAAAAGAAGTCCAAAAAGCTTTCGTCTATTCGTATGAGGAGTCGGCTAAAACACTGATGGAGAACTATTTAGATAATGTCGAAGCGTTTTGTAATCAAAACAAGCTTCGTGACCCACTAACAGGGGAAGAAATGAACCCAGATGAAAAGCTAATGCGCTCAATTGAAGAGCAAATTGGTGTTTCTGAAAATGCAAAAAAAGCTTTCCGTGAAGAAATTCTTATTCGCATTTCCGCTTATGCTAGAAAAGGGAAGCGTTTTGATTATTATTCACATGATCGCTTAAGAGAAGCAATCCAAAAGAAACTATTTGCTGATTTGAAAGATGTCGTTAAAATTACGACATCAACGAAAACACCTGATGAATCGCAATTGAAGAAGATTAACGAAGTGATTGCACGGCTCATCGATGAGTATGGATATAATTCAATATCGGCAAATGAACTACTTCAATACGTAGGAAGTTTATTAAATCGATAAAGTTTTTTTACCACCTTAATTTTCCATTTTTAAGACAGAGTGAAATCGCTCTTAAATTGCTCGGATAAATTTGTTGTTGTAATAACATAGGCATGATATTGTATAAGGAAGACTTGATTCAGATGAAGTTTCGTAGCAAAAGCTGTGTGCGATATTAATTGTATACACCACTGAAATAAATAAACTTACAACGATGAGGAGAGCGTAATGCCGAATAATGAAGTTCGTTTTCTAGATTGGCTTAAAGCCGCTTTAATTGCTTTTTTGGTCGTTGCCCTTGTTCGGCATTATTTGTTTGCAAATTACATTGTAAATGGAGAATCGATGATGCCGACAATTGAAGAAGGCAATCGATTGATTGTTAATAAAATTGAAATAGAATTTAAGTCTCCGGATCGTTTTGATCTGATTGTTTTCCATGCAAATCATGATGAAGATTATATTAAAAGAATAATTGGCTTGCCAGGTGATAAAATTGAATATGAAAACGATCACCTTTATGTTAATGGAAAACAATTTGAGGAACCGTATTTAGATGAATATAAAACTGAATTATTTGATGGCCAGCTTACAGAAGATTTCACACTTTTAGACAAGACAGGTCGTTCCACGGTTCCAGATGATTATTATTTTGTTTTAGGAGACAACCGTAGACATAGTTATGACAGCCGACATATTGGTTTTATAAGCAAAAGTGAAATTGTTGGAATTGTTGACTTACGCTACTGGCCAATTGAACAATTTCAAATAAAGTTTGACTAAACAAGGCGTGCTAAGTGCCTTGTTTTTTTGCTTTATTGTGCAAACTCACGTCTTTCATGCATAACATAGTAGATAAAGACTTTGCATACGTTAAACAATTGATGTATTTTGCAAGGTCCACTTTCTAAAAAAAATGAGGAGGGAATGTTGGCATGCGGGAAATGAATGAAAATAGTTTTGTTGTCTCGAAAGAAAACTGGTCCCTCCACCGTAAAGGTTACCAAGACCAAGAGCGTCACATGGAGAAGGTTCAAGATGCTATTCAACAGAACTTACCAGATTTAATAACTGAAGAGAGTATTATTATGTCAGACGGTCAAGACGTATTAAAAATTCCCATCCGATCATTAGATGAATTTAAAATTCGCTATAACTTTAATAAAACTAAACACGTCGGTCAAGGCGATGGCGATAGCGAGGTTGGAGATGTTGTTGCGCGTGAACCTGCAAGTCAAGGTCAGCGAGATGCAGGGTCAGGGCAAGGCGAAAAAGCAGGCGATCAACCTGGTCATGATTATTATGAAGCAGAGGTCTCTTTAGCCGATCTAGAAGGAGCGCTATTCAAAGATTTAGAATTACCTGAATTGAAGGAAAAGGAAGCCTCAGATGTTGTGACGACAGATATTGAATTTAACGATGTAAGGAAAAAAGGGTTAATGGGAAATATCGATAAAAAGCGAACGATTTTAGAAGCATTAAAACGGAATGCACGAGGTGGAAAAACTCAAATTGCCCCAATTTCAAATGACGATCTTCGCTTTAAAACATGGAATGAATCGATTCGTCCTGAATCAAAGGCGGTTGTCATCGCGATGATGGATACAAGTGGGTCAATGGGGAACTGGGAAAAATATATGGCACGCAGTTTTTTCTTTTGGATGACACGCTTTTTGCGTACGAAATATGAAAAAGTGAACATCGAATTTATTGCACATCACACGGAAGCAAAAGTCGTTTCGGAAGAAGCATTTTTTTCTAGAGGGGAAAGCGGTGGAACCATTTGTTCGTCTGCATATTATAAAACGCTGGAAATCATCGATGAAACGTATCACCCAGACCGGTATAACATCTATCCATTTCATTTTTCAGACGGGGATAATTTAACATCGGATAATCGGCGGTGTCTAAAGCTTGTCGATGAAATTATGGAAGTGTCCAACATGTTTGGCTATGGGGAAGTGAATGCATACAGTCGGCATTCGACCCTTATGTCAGCATACAGAAACATTGAAAACCCTAAATTTCGTCATTACATTTTAAAGGAGAAACAGGATGTCTATTTTGCGTTAAAAAGCTTCTTTCGAAAACAAGCAGCCAGCTAGTTAAAAATAGGCAAAATATAACGGTCCTACTTGGTTAAAATAAGCGTATGCCACAGCAAACTGTTGAAAGTCTAATGACGAAATCTGTTATATCTGTTTCACCAAATCAGAATATTGAAGAGGCCGCTCGGCTCATGCATGACCATAATATCGGTGCAATCCCAGTCATCGAAGGGAACCACATTAGCGGGATGGTGACTGACCGCGACATTACAATTCGATCGACAGCTGACGGCGGAAATGAAAAGAAATCGGTCTATAAGTGTCACACCTCATACTGAAGTTCAAGAAGCAGCACGCCTCATGGCTGATAAGAAAATTCGTCGACTTCCTGTTATTGAAAATAACCAAATCGTTGGCATGATTTCTTTAGGTGATGTTGCAACTGAACAACAGTATGATTCTAAAGCGGGAGAAGCGCTCTCGAAGATTTCAACTCCATCTCGACCGCAACAGTAAATGCATCGAACGTGTGAAAAGTTGGAAGCGTTCCATTTTTGGATCGCTTCCTTCTTTTTGTTTTGTTATCATTTAGAAAAAAGGGGGCGGTTTTGATGGAAAAGAAATATGTTCTTGCGATTGATCAAGGGACGACGAGTACGAGAGCAATTTTGTTCAATCGCCGAGGAGAAGTGGAAGAAACTTCTCAAAAAGAGTTTACACAACATTTTCCTCACCCAGGTTGGGTTGAACATGATGCACAAGAAATTTGGAGTAGTACGCTCGCGGTCCTTGCTCAAGTTGTGGCTACACGTTCATCGATTCACCCACAGGACATCGCTGCAATTGGAATTACAAATCAACGTGAAACGACGGTCGTCTGGGATAAACGGACAGGAATGCCATTTTATCATGCGATCGTATGGCAATCACGTCAAACTGTTGAATTGTGCAATGAGTTAAAAGAAGCCGGGCATGAAGAGATAATCCGGGAGAAAACAGGGCTTTTAATTGATGCTTACTTTTCAGCAACAAAAGTGAAATGGATCCTTGACAATGTCGACGGTGCAAGAGAGCTAGCGGAAGCGGGTCATTTACTTTTTGGGACAATTGACACGTGGCTTATATGGAAGCTGTCAGGTGGGGAAGTGCACGTTACTGACTACACGAATGCTTCACGAACACTTCTTTATAATATCCATGAATTAACATGGGATGAACAATTATTAGAGATTTTTACGATCCCGAAATCGATGTTACCTGAAGTGAAGCCATCTTCACAAGTGTATGCAACGACATTAC
>DKGN01000151.1 GCA_002453275.1 Caryophanales bacterium UBA6769 | reverse complement strand
GGTCTACTAGTTTTCATACACGAACTCGGTCACTTGCTATTAGCAAAGCGGGCTGGAATTTTGTGTCGGGAATTTGCAATTGGATTTGGACCTAAATTATTTTCGATCAAAAAAAATGAGACCGTCTATACGGTTCGACTGTTACCGCTCGGTGGTTTTGTAAGGATGGCCGGCGAGGACCCTGAAATGATTGATTTAAAGCCGGGGCAAAAAGTGAAAATTGCTACAAACGATGATGGAGCAGTTACAAAAATAATCATCAACCAAAAAAATAAATTCCCGCAATTAAAAGAAGTAATCGTGGAAAATGCAGATTTGGAAAAAGATTTAATCCTTCAAGGCTATGAACATGATGAAGCACCACTTGAAACATACCGTGTTGACCCAACCTGTTCGTACGTTATCGATGGACAAGACTTTCAAATCGCTCCATTAGATAGACAGTTCGGTTCCAAAACAGTGTTCCAACGTTTTTTAGCCATTTTTGCTGGACCGTTTATGAATTTTTTACTCGCTTTTGTCATTTTGTTCGTTTTTGCACTGATTTACGGTTCCCCCTCAAAAGAAGCTGTTATCGGGGGACTAGCGGAAGATGGTGCGGCCATTGAAGCTGGACTGGAAGTAGGCGATAAAGTTATTCAAATCGATGGCACTCCTGTGAAGAATTGGGATCACTTCACAGAAATTATTCAAGCTCATCCGAATGAAACTGTACAGTTCACGATAAATCGTAGTGGAAAAGAGTTAGATATTGAAGTTACACCACAAGATCGTTTGAATTATAAAGCTGAGGACGAAGGCTTTATCGGTGTAGGTTATGAACGTGTTACGTCGATTCCTGGCTCGATTGTTTTTGGATATGATACGACTGTTTATTATGCAAAAGCAATCTTTACAGGCTTACGAATGTTGATCACGGGTCAAATTTCAATTGATAACTTATCAGGTCCTGTCGGGATTTATAACTATACGGATGAGGCAGCACAACAAGGAATGGCGACGTTGATGCAGTGGACGGCTATGTTAAGTGTAAATTTAGGATTAATTAATTTATTACCATTACCAGCCCTTGATGGGGGTCGACTAATCTTTATCATTCTTGAAGGTCTTCGCGGTAAACCAATTGATCCGCAAAAAGAAAGTCTCGTTCACCTATTCGGCTTTGCACTTCTGATGGTACTTATGATCGTAGTGACGTGGAATGACATCCAAAAGTTTTTCCTTTAATTTTTTATAGTGCAAGCTAACATTTGGTTGAGAATTTTGATTAAAGAAAGATATTGAGGTGTATTTATGAGGCAGTCAAATTATTTTGTACCTACGTTAAGAGAGGTTCCGAGTGACGCAGAGATAAAAAGTCATCAATTACTGCTTCGTGCAGGTTATATAAGACAAAATGCATCAGGCGTCTATTCCTACCTTCCCCTAGGTTTTACAGTGTTAAGAAAAATTGAAGAAGTTATTCGTGAAGAAATGGATCGAGCTGGTGCTCAAGAGTTACTCATGCCGGCAATCCAGCCTGCTGAACTATGGAAGGAAACGGGCAGATGGGAGCTATACGGACCAGAATTAATGCGCTTAAAGGATCGACACGCACGTGAATTTGCATTAGGTGCAACACATGAAGAGTTAATTACAAGCTTGGTTCGCTCTGAAATTAACAGTTATAAAAAAATGCCGGCCCTTCTTTACCAAATTCAAACAAAATATCGAGATGAAAAACGTCCTCGTTTTGGTTTGTTACGTGGGCGTGAATTTGTTATGAAGGATGCTTATTCGTTTGATACATGTGAAGAAGGTGGGGATGCTGTTTACAAGCAAATGGTAAAGACGTACCATAATATTTTTAACAGATTCCAATTAAAATTCACACCAGTTGTAGCAGATAGTGGCGCGATAGGTGGAGAAGATACACATGAATTTATGGCAATTTCTGATGTAGGTGAGGATACGATCGCTTATTCTACCGAATCAGACTATGCAGCGAATGTTGAAATGGCAGCCGTTACACAAACATATATAAAAAGTAATGAAGAGTTGAAAGAACTGCGAACGTTAGATAAACATGATTATAATCCTACTGATGAGAGTCAAGTCATTACGCCGACGTTTTTTGAGGTCAATGACAAGCATTATATGATTCTTACACGCCAAGATCACAAAGTAAATGGCATAAAAGTAAAAAATTATTTTGAGGCAGAAGATGCACAAGCCGTTACAGCAGAAGATATTGCAATGAGGTTAAACATTCCCATTGATGAATTCAACCCATTCCAAAGTGAAATTGAAACTTATGCTGACCATGCGGTTCAAGCAGTCGTAAATGGAATGATATGTTTTGAAACAGGTGACTGTTACGAGCATGTAAACCCTGAACGGGATTTTAACATTACCCGATATGCTGACTTTCGAATGATCCAAGAAGGAGACCCATCTCCAGATGGTCGAGGAGAAATTCGCTTTGCGAAAGGAATCGAGATTGGACAAGTTTTTAAACTAGGTACCCGCTACAGTGAAACGATGGAGGCTACTTTTTTAGATGAAAATGGAAAATCTAAACCTATTATTATGGGTTGTTACGGCATCGGTGTATCCCGCACATTAGCCGCTGTCGTTGAACAGCATCATGATGAAAATGGCATTGTCTGGCCAGTTTCACTAGCTCCTTTTCTCGTGCACCTCATTACAATTAATCCTAAAAATGTTGGTCAAAAAGAGCTTTCTGAAAAGTTATATTCTATTTTTCAAGATGAAAAACTTGATGTGCTGTATGACGATCGTTCAGAACGAGCGGGGGTAAAGTTTTCAGACTCTGATTTAATCGGGATACCGATCCGAATTATCGTTGGCAATAAAGCGAAAGAAGAAATAGTGGAAGTGAAAATTAGAAAAACAGGTGAATCATTCGACGTGCCAATTAATTCGCTCATTGAATTCATTCGTCAACAATTGAAACAATTAGCTTAAAAAGAAGTACCTCTCAGAAGGTGCTTCTTCACTTTAGAGGACGGGGGGAAGGAACATGGAAAATGAACGAGCGGTGAAACGTGAGCGGTTTAAGTTATTGATTGAACAATTGCAATTGAACGATGAATCAAATTCCCGTTATTTTGAAGGTGGATGGTTGAACAAGCTAACAATTGATAAAGAAAAAAGAAGTTGGCATTTTGACCTTCAATTACAGGCCATTTTACCATTTGACAAATACCTCCTGCTTCATAAGCAAATGGTTGAAACCTTTCAACAGATCGCTCATGTTGACTTTTCGATTACGTGTGAACAAGAACCTAATCTAGAATTAATTAAGGATTATTGGCAATATAGTCTATCTAGTCTTAATGGCATTGCTCCTCAACTCATCCAAACGTTAAAAGAACAAACGCCTCAGCAACAAGCACGACGGCTAACTTTGAAAGTGAGAAATGAAACTGAGGGAACGCTCTTGACGCGAAGACTTACACGAAATCTGCAAATGGTTTTACAACGCTTTGGATTTCCGGTGTTTGAATTTGTTTTTGAAATAGAAGAACAACAAGCAGAATACGAACAATTTGCTCAACGAAGAGCTGAAGAAGACGCCGAAAAAATGAAACAAGCGATGATCGAAAGTGAAAAAAAACAACAAAAAAGCAATCAAGCTCCACCGTCTAACTGGATTATTGGTAAAAAAATACAAGATGAACCGGTCGCTCTTGAACTTATTCAAGATGAGGAACGCCGAGTTACGATCCAAGGTTACATTTTTGACGTTGATTTAAGATTACTTCGAAGTGGCAGAACACTTATTCAAATGAAGCTCACAGATTACACAGATTCCTTCATAGTTAAGATGTTTTCTCGCGATCAGGAAGATGCAACGCTGTTTCAAGCGATAAAAAAAGGAACTTGGGTAAAAGCTCGCGGTGGGATCCAAACGGACACATTTATCCGAGATCTCGTCATGATTGCAAATGATTTAAATGTTGTTAAACGTGAAAGCAGAAAAGATGCTGCTCCAGAGGATAAAAAGCGAGTTGAGCTGCATTTACACACACCTATGAGTCAAATGGATGCTGTTTCATCGACAGCGAACTTGATTGAACAGGCGAGTAAATGGGGTCACGAAGCGATCGCGATAACTGATCATGCTGTTGTTCAATCGTATCCTGAAGCGTATTTTGCTGGTCAAAAGCACGATATAAAAGTGATTTATGGATTAGAGGCAAATATTATTGATGATGGAGTGCCAATCGCATACAACGAATCAGAACGCGAATTGCTAGATGAAACATATATCGTATTTGACGTAGAAACAACAGGACTTTCCGCCGTTTACCATAAAATTATTGAACTTGCAGCCGTGAAGATTAAAGATGGTGAAATTGTTGAGCGATTTGAGCGATTTGCTAATCCGCATGAATCGTTATCAGCAACAACGATAGAATTAACTGGAATTACTGACGATATGGTACAGGATGCGCCGGAAATTGAAGATGTCCTAAGAGACTTTCATGAATTTATAGAAGATTATACGTTAGTCGCGCATAATGCTAGTTTTGATATGGGCTTTTTGAATGTTGGATTTCGCAAAATTGGTTTAGAGGATGCTAAAAATCCTGTCATCGATACGCTAGAGCTATCACGGTTTTTATATCCTGAGTTTAAAAATCATCGTCTGAATACATTATGTAAGCAATTCGACATTGAACTTACCCAGCATCACCGAGCAATATATGACGCAGAAGCAACAGGTTATTTACTTTGGAAGCTAGTGAAAGACACTGTCGAACGTGGGATTTTGTATCATCATCATTTAAATGACAACGTTGGAAGTGGAAGCTGGCAAAGAATTCGCCCATTTCACTGTACGATCCTTGCCGCAAATCAAACAGGATTAAAAAACTTGTACAAACTCGTGTCGCTATCACACCTTGATTATTTTTATCGAACCGCTCGGATTCCTCGTTCACAACTAAAAAAATATCGAGAAGGGCTTATTATAGGTTCTGCTTGTGATAAAGGTGAAGTTTTTGAAGGTATGATGCAGAAAACCCCTGATGAAGTGGAAGAGTTAGCCAAGTTTTATGATTATTTGGAAGTTCAACCTCCTGAAAACTATACACATTTGATTGAAAATGATCTTATTAACGATCAAGCTTCTTTACACGACATTTTAAAAAATATCGTGAACTTAGGAAATAAATTAAACATACCGGTTGTAGCTACGGGGAATGTCCATTATTTAAATCGAGAAGATCATATTTATCGAGAAATTTTAATTCGCTCACAAGGTGGGGCCAACCCACTTAACCGACAAACACTTCCCCAAGTTCATTTCCGAACAACGGATGAAATGCTTGAATGCTTCACTTTTTTAGGAAAAGAAAAAGCAGAGGAAATTGTCGTTGCTAATTCTCAACAAATCGCCAGTCAAATTGAAGATCTTCGCCCAGTTCCAGACCAGTTATATACACCAAAAATTGAAGGTGCAGATGAAGAGATTCGAACGATGAGTTACAGCAAAGCAAAAGAAATATATGGGGATCGTTTACCTTCCATCGTTGAGGAGCGGTTAGAGAAAGAGTTAACGAGTATTATCGGTCATGGTTTTTCGGTCATTTATTTAATCTCTCATAAACTAGTAAAAAGATCGTTAAATGATGGCTATTTAGTTGGTTCGCGTGGTTCTGTCGGCTCTTCATTCGTTGCGACGATGACAGAAATTACAGAAGTGAACCCACTTCCCCCTCACTACGTATGTGTGAGCTGTAAACAATCACATTTCTTCGATGATGGTTCAGTAGCATCAGGCTATGACTTAGAGGATAAGGATTGCCCGCAGTGTGGGACACCTTATTTAAAAGATGGGCAAGACATTCCATTTGAAACATTTTTAGGCTTTAAAGGTGATAAAGTGCCTGATATTGATTTAAACTTTTCCGGTGAATATCAAGCACGTGCACATAATTATACGAAGGATTTATTTGGTGAAGACTATGTGTTTCGTGCCGGAACAATTGGGACGGTTGCAGACAAAACAGCTTATGGTTTTGTAAAAGGTTATGAGGATGACAACAGCTTGCATCTTAGAAGTGCAGAAATTGATCGGCTCGTCCAAGGATGTACAGGGGTCAAAAGAACAACAGGACAGCATCCTGGTGGAATTATTGTAGTGCCAGACAATATGGAAATCTATGATTTTACTCCGATCCAATATCCGGCAGATGATCGGAATTCCGAATGGAAAACAACCCACTTTGATTTCCAATCAATCGAGGATAACTTATTAAAACTCGACATTCTTGGGCATGATGATCCGACGATGATTCGAATGTTACAAGATTTAAGTGGAATCGATCCGGAAACAATTCCACCTGACGATGAAGGAGTCATGAAACTATTTTCTGGTACAGAATCCCTTGGCGTAACACCTGAACAAATTTTATGTAAAACAGGAACTTTAGGAGTGCCCGAGTTCGGAACAAGATTTGTAAGGCAAATGCTTGAAGAAACTAAGCCAAGTACGTTCTCAGAGCTCGTCCAAATATCTGGTCTCTCTCATGGCACCGACGTTTGGCTGAACAATGCAAATGAATTAATTGCAAATGGGACGTGTGAACTAAAAGATGTGATCGGCTGTCGAGATGACATTATGGTCTATCTCATCTATAAAGGACTTGAGCCGTCTCTCGCCTTCAAAATTATGGAGTTTGTTAGAAAAGGAAGAGGTCTCCAAGACGAGTGGATTGAAGAAATGAAGCGGCATGATGTGCCGGATTGGTATATAGATTCCTGCCAAAAAATAAAATATATGTTTCCGAAGGCCCACGCAGCAGCATACGTATTAATGGCTGTAAGGATAGCTTATTTTAAAGTTCATTTCCCAATCTTTTTTTATTCCGCATACTTTACAGTCCGAGCATCTGACTTTGATCTCAACATTATGGTCAAAGGCTCTAATGCAATTCGGGCAAAAGTTGAAGAAATAAACAGCAAAGGTCTGGACGCAACCCCGAAAGAAAGAAGTGTGCTAACGGTTCTTGAGTTAGCCCTCGAAATGTGTGAAAGAGGAATGTCATTTCAAAAAATTGACCTCTATCGTTCCCACGCTACTCAATTCATTGTAGATGGTGATACACTGCTGCCACCGTTCAGCGCACTACCTGGGGTAGGAACAAATGCAGCTATAAACATAATGAAGGCAAGGGAAGCAGGAGAATTCCTTTCAAAAGAAGACTTGCAACAACGAAGTAAAATGACGAAAACTGTTCTGGAATATTTAGATGATCATGGATGTTTAGAAGGATTGCCAGACGCAAATCAACTTTCGCTTTTTTAAGGCGTATTGAATTGTCAAATTTGTTATGATATTATTGATGTTGGGAATACTAACAATACGACTTCAGGCAAAGAGTGGGGGCTCCCCACTCTTTCATTTTTGGTAATGCACATTCTGGAAGGAGGATCTAGATGGGTCAAAGTGTCAGAGATATAACAGAAGAGATCGTCGTACCGATACTTTCAGAAATGAAGTTAGAGCTCGTAGATATCGAATATGTTAAGGAAGGTAAAAGCTGGTTTCTCCGTGTCTATATAGATTCCGATCAAGGTGTCGATATTGAAGATTGTCAAACCGTGAGTGAACAACTTAGTGAAAAACTCGATGAACGAGATCCAATTCGCCAAGCCTATTTTCTTGAAGTTTCTTCTCCAGGGGTTGAGAGGCCATTGAAAAGCAAACAGGATTTCCATGAGGCCGTAGGTAAACAAGTTTACATATCAACGTATGTGCACATTGACGGTTATAAAACATTCGAGGGTACGCTACTTGAATTCGATGAAGAAACTGTTGTGGTGGAGTTTAGGGAGCGACACCGACTTAAACAAGCGACGATACCTTATGAAAAAATTGCAAGTGCTAGGCTTGCTGTTACTTTTAATTAAAAGAGTGTTAAATGAAGTTATAGTACTCAAGTATAGGATGATTAATTCATGAGCCTTGTAACGTTAAAGGGGAGAAGAACGAAATGAACAGTGATTTATTAGAAGCACTTACGACGCTTGAGAAAGAAAAAGGTATAGGGAAAGACGTCATAATTGAAGCAATCGAAGCTGCTTTAATTTCCGCATACAAGCGCAATTTTCATCAAGCTCAGAACGTTCGGATAGATTTTAACCAAGACATTGGTAGCATTCGTGTGTATGCACGAAAAGATGTAGTCGATGAAGAAACTGATCCCCGCCTTGAAATCGCGATAAGTAAAGCAAAAGAAATCGATCCGAATTATGAGGTTGGAGATGTAGTCGAAGAAGAAGTTACACCTAAAGATTTTGGAAGAATTGCGGCTCAAACCGCAAAACAAGTCGTCACGCAGCGTGTCCGCGAAGCCGAAAGAGGCATTGTTTACTCTGAATTTATTGATCGTGAAGAAGATATTATAACTGGAATTGTCCAACGACATGATCATCGTTTTATTTACGTAAACCTTGGCCGAGTAGAAGCGTTATTACCATCAAGTGAACAAATGCCAAACGAACAGTACCATCAAAATGACCGCATCAAAGTATACATTACAAAAGTTGAAAAAACGACAAAGGGTCCACAGGTGATGGTATCGAGAACACACCCAGGCTTACTCAAACGCTTGTTCGAACTCGAAGTTCCTGAAATATACGATGGTACAGTGGAAATTAAGTCGATCGCACGAGAAGCTGGTGACCGCTCTAAAATAGCAGTATACGCAGAAGATCAAGAAATCGATCCAGTCGGCTCTTGCGTCGGGCAAAAAGGTCAAAGAGTGCAAGCGATTGTGAATGAGCTGAAAGGGGAAAAAATTGACATCGTCCACTGGTCTGAAGACCCTGTTGAATATGTCGCCAATGCACTAAGCCCATCAAAAGTTTTGCATGTAGGAGTAAATGAACCAGATAAGATGACTTCCGTTGTCGTCCCTGATTATCAATTATCACTCGCAATTGGAAAACGAGGGCAAAATGCAAGACTAGCTGCAAAATTAACAGGTTGGAAGATTGATATTAAGAGTGAAACCGAAGCAATTGAATTAGGAATATACAATCCACATAACGCAGAATCAACAAGTAACGAAGAATCATCAGATAGTGCTGAGCAATCTGAAGACGAGCGTTAGAGGTGTCGTAAATGAAAAAAAGAAAAATTCCGTTACGTAAGTGTGTCGTTAGTCAACAAATGAAACCAAAAAAAGAATTGTTTCGAATCGTTCGTTCACCTGAAGGCGAACTCTTCATTGACGATACTGGGAAAAAGTCAGGTCGAGGAGCTTATTTATCAAAGGATGTTGACATTATTAAAAAAGCTAAAGAAAAGAATAGTCTGTCCTCTCATTTGCACGTGCATGTTGATCAAACGATCTACGATGACCTACTAAGTAAATTAACGAAAGAATGATCACGAATGAAAAATGAAGCGAAATTTTTCCAGTTGCTTGGTCTTGCAAACCGAGCAAGAAAATTAGTCTCAGGTGAAGAACTCGTTTTGAATGAAATTCAGAAAAAAACAGCAAAGCTTGTTATACTTTCTGAAGATGCGTCCGAAGCAACGAAAAAAAAGTTTCAAAACAAATGTTTGTTTTATGATATAAAATTAGTCACCGTTGGTGACCGAGCGACGCTTGGTCATGCCATCGGAAAAGAACGACGTGTTGTAATAGCCGTTTTAGATGAAGGATTTTCAGCAAAATTACTCATCAATCTCGGTCAATAACGTGGGGGTGAACAAATGAGTAAGATGCGAATTTACGAATATGCAAAAAAACAACAAGTAACAAGCAAAGTAGTGA